>JBFHIN010000354.1:0-2603 GCA_041596415.1 Crocinitomicaceae bacterium
CCAATAACATCTTGAAGGGAATTGAAGCTTCAAAAGAAGTTCCATTTGATAAAGTGCTTTTTGCCATAGGGATCCGATTTGTTGGTGAAACTGTTGCAAAAAAACTAGCTAGATATTTCAAGACAATTGATCAACTCATGGGAGCTACATTCGAAGAGCTGATCCAGGTAGAAGAAATTGGTGATAAGATTGCTCAATCCATTATCGATCATTTTAGCAGGAAAGAAAATAGAGCAATTATTGATCGCTTGAAGCTACATGGCGTGCAATTTGAAATGGTACAATCAGTAATGGAATCTGCAACATTAAGTGGGTCCACTTTCGTTATTTCAGGAGTGTTTAACGCCTTTTCGAGAGATGAAATAAAAACTCTTATCGAAAATAATGGAGGAAAAATTGCTTCTTCGATAAGTTCAAAAACAAACTTTTTAGTAGCCGGTGATAATATGGGGCCTGCGAAATTAAAAAAGGCAGAGGATCTGGGCGTTCCTATTTTATCAGAAGACGAACTTTTACTTATGCTGAAACAAAATGCCTGAAAAATACAACTCCTGGAATGCTATTAAATCACTTGCAGTGCTTTATAATTATGACAATGCTGAGGAATTCGGGATATTTAGAAAAGCGCTTGACAAGATTCTTGTCGATAGCGACGTTCACCAGTTGGACTTAATCGTTTTTATTGAAAACAGATCGGCTGATGAGCTTCCTAAACATAATATGATCCATTATATTTCCAATAATAGTTTTAATTTTTTTGGGAACATCAAAGATCCTTTACTTAAAGAAATCATGATTAAGAATTATGATGAGTTGTGGTCGGTGGGGGATCTACATTTAAAAATGATAAAAGTTCTAAATAAAATCAAAGCAAAACGCACGGTTGGCATTAATAGTGAGAATTATGCATTCAATTTAAAGTTAAGTACTTCGGCAAGTAAACCGTCGGAAATACTTAATTTCGTAAAACAAATGCTCTTAAAAATAAGTTGATATGAATAATCCATTTACAGGCTCGGGTGTAGCACTAGTAACACCATTTAAGTCTGATTTTTCAATAGATTTCGACGCACTAAGAAAATTAGTACGAATGCAAATTGACGGTGGAACCGATTTCCTTGTAGTTCAAGGCACGACGGGAGAATCGCCAACATTAAGCTTTGAGGAAAAACTTCAGATTTTACAAACGGTAATTGATGAAAATCAAGGTCAACTTAAAATTGTATTTGGAGTTGGTGGAAATAACACGCTTGCTGTAGGCGAAACATTAAAAAGTCTTCCGAAAGGTATTGATGGTATCTTATCTGTATCACCTTATTACAATAAACCCATTCAAAAGGGTATAATTGAACATTATCAGTATATAGCAACATGTACAGAACTTCCAATTATTTTATACAACGTTCCGGGAAGAACCGGTTCAAATGTGCTGCCTGAAACAACACTGGAACTGGCAAAAGTTGAAAACATTGTTGCCGTTAAGGAAGCGTCAGGTAATATGGAACAGATCATGGAGATCATCCGCCTGCGCCCGGAAGGATTTGGCGTATTGAGTGGCGATGATAATTTGACATTACCCTTGATCGCCGCAGGAGCAGATGGAGTAATTTCTGTAGTGGCTAATGCATTTCCGCGTGAGTTTGCAAAAATGATTCATACAGCGCTGGATGGAGATTTTGAAACATCTAGAAAAGAGCATTATAAATTATTTTCTATCACAAAAATGTTCTTCGAGGAAGGGAATCCTGGAGGTGTAAAAGCTTCGTTGGCGCATCAAGGCGTTATGGCAAGTGCAATGCGTCTTCCTTTAGTAAATATTTCAGCATCTTTAAACAGTCGTATAAAATCAGAAACAGACGCTATCCGCAAGGTAGGTGTATCTGTGTAACTTTATCTTCAGAACGTATTATTAAACAATGAATTTGTATCAGCAATGCCTGAATCTGATTAATCAGTCTTCCTCAATCGTTATAACTTCGCATAAATCTCCCGATGGGGATTCAATAGGAAGCTCGATTGCACTTTATTGGTTCATCAAAAAACTAGGAAAAAATGTTCGTATTTGTCACCCTGATGCCGGTCCAAGTTATCTGGACTGGATAGAAGGATTTGAGGCAATTCGCTGTTTTGAAAAGGAATCCGAGGAGGTGACTAAATTGATGAAGAATGCGGATCTAATTTTTTGCCTAGATTACAATTCTTCAGATCGGATGGGTGCTGAAATGGGAAATTTATTGGATCAGTCAACTGCAAAGAAGATCTTGATCGATCATCATCCTTCTCCGGCTGATTTCCCGGATGTTTTGATCTCAGATACCAATATTGGGTCTACAGCTCAAATGATCTTCGAATTGATAGAACAAAGTGGAAAAATCGATCTACTTGATATTCAAATGGGTTCGGCTATCTATTTGGGAATAATGACCGATACAGGTTCATTCAGATTCCCTTCGGTGCAAGCTCGTACGCATGAAATATTGGCTAAACTTCTCAACATCGGAGTAAAACACTATGAAATTCATGAGAAGGTTTTCGATTCTAATACACTTGATCGCCTGCGTTTAAGAGGCTTTGCTACAAGTGATAAAATTGAAGTGTTGGAA
>JBFHIN010000355.1:0-2580 GCA_041596415.1 Crocinitomicaceae bacterium
AACAGTGGTGGAAATAGTGGAAATCAAGGTGGAAACAGTGGCAATACTGATAATCCAAACCAGAAGATCACGATTTGTCACTACCCTCCTGGAAATACTGACAATCCGCAAACGATTGAGATTCCATTATCAGCATGGCCAGCACACCAGGCGCATGGAGATAAGTTAGGCCCTTGTGATACTGGTAACACCGGAGGTCAAGGAAACGGCAACAGTGGAGGAAATAGTGGAAATCAAGGTGGAAACTCAGGTTCTTCTAATTCCAATAGTGGCTCAGGGAATTCCGGTTCTGCAAGTCAAGGGAATGGAAATACAGGATCACAAAGTGGAAACAGCGGTTCCTCAAATGCAAATAGTAGTTCTGGAAACGCAAGTTCTGGAAACACGAATACCAACAGTGGTTCCGGAAATGGAAATAATGGACATGGAAATAATACCGATGGTATTGATTCTTCAAATCCTGGTAAAGGAAAAGGTGGACCTGGAAGTAGAGCCGATGGATCTACGGATGATGAGAATTCTAAAG
Organism: Crocinitomicaceae bacterium; assembly: GCA_041596415.1. Lineage (GTDB taxonomy): Bacteria > Bacteroidota > Bacteroidia > Flavobacteriales_D > Crocinitomicaceae > M0103. Next base: position 527 of record JBFHIN010000355.1, read on the forward strand.
GTAGCGGAAAAGCAGCTGTGAAGCCGACAACCTCTGGTGGCACTTCAAATAGTTCTGGTAGTGCTACTAAATCTACTAATGCTCCTGCACCAGACAAAACTAAAACTACTGAACCCGTTAAAAAGACGGAAACAAATCCTGAAACAGAGCAAAAACCTCCTGTTAAGGAAGAGCCGAAAACAGCTCCGGCAACGGAAACAAAGCAGGCAGGAAGTAGAGGTGGAAAATAGGTATCAATAGCATGAATGAAAGTCATCAGTGAGTAGCTGATGACTTTTGTTTTTTAATGACTTATAAATTTTCAAAAATCAATTCATCTAGTTATATTCGCAGCCTTAAAGTTTAAAGAAAATGGCATTAATCGGAAAAATTCGTGAAAGATCTGCGCTTTTAGTAATCATTATTGGTGTTGCATTGTTTGCATTTATAATGACTGACTGGCAGAAAATATCTGGAAATACGGAGGATAAATATGGCTATGGAACTGTTTACGGTGAAAAAATAGATTATAAGGAGTTTGATGATGCCAGAGGTAAATTCGAACAACAAGACCGTAACCAATTTGCACAGCAACAACGCGAATACACAGAAAAAGATCAGGAGGCTTCAGCTGACAAAGCTTTCAGTTATGTGACTGAGACAATCATTTTCAATAAAGAGTATGATGCATTGGGAATTGATGTGAGTGACAGCGAGTTTGATGCGTACCTATACGGAACAGATGGATTTACCGTACTTCCTGACCTTGCTCAAGGATTTACAGACTCGATCACAGGAATGTTCAATGCAAAATTATTGGAAAAGAGAATCGAGGAAATGGAGAATTCTGACGATCCGAATGTTCAACAACAATGGGAAGACAGTAAGAAGTATTACTCAGATAGAAGAAAACAAGAAAAATATTTTGCTTTATTGGGCCAAGGATTATACGTTACGAAATTAGAGGCTGAAGAGGAGTATTTTGCACAAAAAGAATTGAAGACTATATCCTATGTGGTTCGTCGTTACAGTGAGATCACGGATGAGGACATTAAAATCTCAGATGAGGAATTGAAAAAGTATTACGATGCCCACAAGACGGAAAAGAAATATGAAAACAGAAATGCAAGTCGTGAGGTACGCTATTTTGATGTGATTACTAATCCTTCAAAGTCTGATTCAGCGAAATTTAACAGAATCATGACCAATATTAAGAAGGACTTTTCCGCTACAACGAATGATTCTACCTTTGTTCTTCAAAACAGTGAATTAAAGTTTTATTCTTCGTCTAAAATTGCTACGGCTGTTCCAGATGGACACGATAAGTCAAAAAATCTACAGTCTTATCCTAAATACATGGATACAATATTTAAGACAGCAACTGTCGGTCAAATTGTTGGTCCGTACGATAGTAAAGGTGCAGTTGTGGTTTCAAAAATCATTGGTTTTACACCAAGACGCCTTAAAGCTCGTCACATCTTGTTGTCAACAAACCAATCGGAAGACAAGAAGGTTATTGAAGCAAAACAAAAAATGGCAGATAGCTTATTGCGTTTGATCAATAAGGACAATTTTGCTGAATACGTTACAAAATTCAGTGATGATAAAGGGTCTGTTCCGCAAGGAGGATTAATTGACAATTTTATTGAAGCTGATATGGTTCCGGAATTTGCTACATTCTGTGCTACTAAACCAATTGGAACGATTGGAACGGCAAAAACACAATATGGCATACACATCATTGAAGTGTTGGAGCGTGATAACGAAACTTTCCCGGTGTTGGCTTCGGTACAAAAAACTTTCAAGGCAAGCCAAGAAACAATTGACCGAAAAGAGAGTGAAGTATACAATTTATTGTATAAGTTAGAGTCGGCAATTTCTAAGAAGGAAGATGTTAAGTCTAAATTGATGGAATTTGACACCATTGCGATGAAGGCGGGTTATTTTGTACGTCCAATTAATATTCAGGAGGAGAATCCTAAGATCTATGGCTTCACAACTTCATTGGCTGAAGATAAGATTTTGAAATTGGCCTTTAATGAAGATGCAAAAGTGGGTGATATTACGACTTCTCC
>JBFHIN010000356.1:0-2575 GCA_041596415.1 Crocinitomicaceae bacterium
GCCCCGCTTACCTGCGTTTTCCATAACCTGCTCGTGTCTTGTCCCCATTGATAATTAAAGGTCAAACCCTGCGCTCTTTTCATGTATGTCAGAAAATAACCTTTGGGTTTGGTCAACCAAAAATCTCCGGCCACAAGCTTTAAGCGATCATTGTACACTTGAATGAACACTTGATCGAATTCTTGTAATTTGTTGGTGTTTCCATCGGGCTGAATGGGTAAGTTATCGTCAGAAATTGATGCCAGTAATTTCAAATTGGGTGCAATATCACCAGAAAGTTCAAGGTTAAGTGACGAATTTATTCCCAGATCTTGATTGTTACCAAAGGAAATTCCCCTTGAAATACTACCCGATTTGTTCAAGGCCGATCCTCCAAAAACGTCATTAACGGTATATTCATTGGAGATCAGAAACTTCTCGCGATTTCCTTTTTCACTGGCATAAATGACAGAAGTATCTCTTTGAACGTAAACTTTTGAAAGATTGATCGGTAAAACGCGATATTCGATTCGAAGTGAGTCTTCACATGTCGTTTGAAGTAAAAGCAGGGAATTCGTTGGATTAAAAGAATAATCATCCAATGTCAATTTTTTCGAACCACAAAAAACGTTGAGTGAAGCAGGATAAATCGTCAACGTATCCAAGTAAATACTATCGCGCGACAACTCCATACGACTTCTCTGGGAAGACGTTTGAGACCATAGCTGGAAACTTGCTCCAAAAAAGAGGAACATAAGTAGTATGCGGAAGAGCCACTGCATTTTTACGAATGTACAACGTAGAAAGCACAAAAATCTTGTTTTATACCAAAAAGTAAACGAGATTCGAGTCCTAAGGACAACAAAAAAGCGCTGTTAAAAAACGTTAAGTCAGTGTTTTGATCGCACTAAGCATTTAATTTCGTTGAAACATCAACTTTTCGTGCGAAAAATACGCGTAAATCTTATTGTTGCCCTGGTGGTTATTGCTTTATTGGCCCTTTTGGTGATCCAAGCATTCCAAACTATACAGTTGTACGACAGAAAATCTAACGATCTGGAAAAGAACGTTGCTACCTCATTGGAACGCATTGCCATCAGACACGAAAAAGCCGAAGATATTCGTCGTTACTTACACATTGTAAACAGAGACTTCAGCGGTCAGTACAAAGATATTCTTAAGGAAGAATTCAAACATCTACTTTCTGCCCAGGAATCCATTTCAATACAGGATACGACCTTATTTGAAAATGGTGAAATGCAAAACTACCTGATCATTAAAGGTCAAGCCTATGATTCATTGACGGGTTTAACCACGGAACAAAAAGTTCTGGCACGTGATGTTCGTCAATTGCGCGACCTCTTTGATAAGCAAAAGAAGCAGATTCCGCACAACGATTCGATCAAATTGGCCATTCAACTCGATCAGCGCGTCATCCAGCAGATCTTCAAAAAAGCGAAGTTTGTTAATGACCTGATGGTGGAAACCTTCCGCAACAACATGTATGTCGATCCAAGTGAGCGCATAGATCCCAACTTTTTGGATTCCGTAATACGAACTGAAATTTCTGACGATAATTTACCGAAAACATACGTTTTCATGGTGGCCAACGAATTTGGGATACCTATCCATTTCGACAATGCTCCACCCAACTACAATCCTAATATAGACACATTACTTTCCAACAAAACGCTTTTATTTCCCAGCAACATTTTAGACGAGGATCAATACCTGCATATTTATTTTCCCAAAAAAGGTGTTTTTCTGTTTCAGGAAATGTGGGGTTCGTTTGTGATTAGTTTGACGCTTATGATCCTGATTATTGTTGCCCTGATGTTCATGTTTAAAACGATCCTTGCACAAGAAAAGATCTCAGAGATCAAGAACGATTTTATTTCCAACATGACACATGAGTTTAAAACACCGATCTCCACCATCTCACTTGCTTGCGAAGCACTTTCGGATCCTGACATGGTGAAGCAAGGTGCAGAGGATATAACGCCCTTTGTCAAAATGATCAACGACGAAAATAAGCGCTTGAGCATGCTCGTAGAACGCATTTTGCAAAGTGCAGTGATCGATCGAGGTCAACTTAAGTTGCAGGAAGAAACCGTATTATTGAATGAAGTGCTCGACGAGGTTGTGCAAAATGCTAGATTTAGGATTCAAAATTCGGGAGGAAAAATAAATCTTGAACTTCCCAATTCGATGATTTATATTCAAACCGACAAAATGCATATGGCCAATATCATTTCCAATTTAGTCGACAATGCCATCAAATACAGCAAAGGAGCACCGGAAATTGATATAATACTTTACAAAGAAAATAAGAAGGTTCATTTGACCGTTAAAGACAAAGGGATAGGTATAAAGAAAGAACATTTGTCAAAAATATTTGATAAATTGTACAGGGTACCGACCGGTAATGTACATAATGTGAAAGGATTTGGATTGGGATTGAGTTATGTGAAGGCAATTGCAGAGTTACACGGATGGAACATCACAGTGAGGAGTAAGTATGGTGAGGGATCAGAATTTACGCTAACGATGAGTGAAAAAATATGACGAAAAAATTGACAATATTATTAGCTGAGGA
>JBFHIN010000357.1:0-2568 GCA_041596415.1 Crocinitomicaceae bacterium
AAGTTGATCTATTTATTTGAGAAAAAAGTGAAGGGTTGTAATACGCCGGGATCAGAAGACGACAAAAAAAGAAACCAAGAATTCCTTCAAAACAACTAACATGAAGAAAATATTTCATCTTAGCACTTGTTCAACTTGTCAGCGAATTCTTGAGGAACTTAACCCCGACACTACGGTAGAACTTCAAGATATAAAATCAAAAAATATCGACCCTGTAACCTTAGACTGGATAAAAGATAAAGTAGGCTCCTACGAAGCATTGTTTTCTAAAAGAGCAATGAAATATAAGTCACTTGGATTAAATGAAAAGAACCTTTCGGAAGATGACTATCGTAAGTATTTGTTGGAAGAATACACTTTTCTGAAGAGACCTTTTATGATAAATGATCAAGAAGTTTTTATTGGAAACGCTAAAAATGAAGTGCTAAAGGCTGTGAATTCATTTAATTCCAAAAAGTAGACGTTGGCCGTGACCGAAACTTTTAGAGCACATCTGGCGCTTTTTATGGTTAACACACTATACGGTGCCAGCCACGTGCTTGCCAAGGGAGTGATGCCAAATTATCTAACACCAAATGTGTTTATCTTATTGCGAGCTGCCGGTGCAACCTCTCTTTTTTGGCTGATCAAAGTGCTGTTTGTAAAAGAACGTGTTGCACGTCAAGATTTGCTATTACTTGTATTTTGCGGCCTGTTCGGTGTAGCGGTGAATCAACTTTTCTTTTTTCATGGCTTGAACTTATCTTCTTCGATCAATTCCGGGATTATAATGACGATCAACCCAATACTTGTAGTTATTCTTTCATATTTTATTTTGAAAGAAAAGATCACTGTAGCAAGAGCAGTAGGAATTTTAATGGGAGCCACCGGAGCAATTTTACTTACCCTAACCGCCGGTACAGGCAAGGGCGATTCAATACTGGGCGATTTTTTTCTTTTCATCAATGCGGCTAGTTATGCCGTGTATTTGGTCATTGCCAAGCCGCTTATGAAAAAATATTCTCCTCTAACGGTGATTACCTATGTTTTTAGCTTTGGACTGGTGTTCGTTTTGCTATTCCCACCAACAGTCACTGATTTGCTTCAAACCAATTTCGTTGTTATTCCCTTTGGGATGTGGATGAAAATTATTTACGTTGTGGTGGGCGTTACTTTTTTGACTTACCTGCTAACCATGTATGGCCTGAAGCATCTTTCGCCCTCTGTCTCAAGTGCCTATATTTATTTACAACCTGTTTTGGTAATGTTCTTCGCCTATTTTTTAAGTGGAATAGGTATAGCTGACGACTATACGTCTACAATTACATGGGAGAAGATCGGATATATGTTGGTAATCTTTACGGGAGTTTATTTAACATCAAGATCAACACTTTTTGAAAGGAAAAAGAATCTGTTTTAATAGGCAGTGAGTAAAGAATAAATATCAATGACTTGAAATTCAGTTGATGGTGTACCCGACAGTAATAATTTGTTGTTTTTTGTGATCTTGGATAATTGAAATACATGAGAAATGGAGAGTAGATAATTGTAATCTACGGTACAAAAATGTTGATTGAAATTTGAACTCATAGGATCAGTTTGCTTTGCGGGTTCAATATATTTCCCAGGGTCTTTACCTGCAACAAAGAAAATAAGTTCGTTCATTTCTATGTGTATGGATAAATTTTGTTTTGAGGACAAATAGGTACCATAAATTTCACCGTTTTTGTTTGGGTTAGCAACCACAATATAGCAGTCGTATTTGCTTTCATTGGAAATGAATAGGTTGGCCGGTTGGCGGGAGAGCAGATCTTGTTGATTTGGATAGCGTAAATCTTTCGGGGAACTTTCCTTAATGTTTATGCAGGTGTCGTATAGCTGTTTATCATGCTGTTCTGCATCCAGCAGTAAGTCCCTGTAATGTTGCTCTAACGATTTATTTTCAAAAGGTCTACGCAACTCAAGAGAGATGCCATTTCCAAAAAAGTGTCCGGCATCCAATTGATCGGGTCCTAATTGCTCTTTGGGTTTAATACTGCTTAAAATGGAGTCGATCTGCTGTCTTTCTAATTGTGTAAATTGTTCAAAGGATGTCTTTGCTTCAAAACCATGACGCTCTTTCTCGTCAAAAGGGTTGTACTTAAACAGCCAGTAGGCCAGCACGCTTAACAAAATTATAAAGGAAAGTAAGAGCAGTGTAGAACGTGAAAAACCAACACTTCTGGAATTCGTAGGCTTGAAACTCCGCAATCTTCCCGCTTTTAATTCTTTTTTAAATGTTTCAAGCTTCACCAAATGTTCTTCATTCAAATCGAGTAACAGAAGTCTTTTGAGCCCCCAATTCGTAAGTCGTGGAGTACACACTTCTGTCTTTAACAACTTAAAACACAGCTCAACAAGTGCAATTTTTTCTTGATATAATGCGCGAGAAAGAAAGTTGTAGGTGCGAATATTTTCGTCAGAGAGTAAGTCCGATAACAATGCTGAAAGATCATTCTCGTCTTTTGCACTTTCAGCCGATTGTAGTGTTTTTGATCGTTGAATTTTAAGTGGTTCTATGATCACATTTTCAACTAGTGATCTTTCATC
>JBFHIN010000358.1:0-2568 GCA_041596415.1 Crocinitomicaceae bacterium
AAAATGCTAAAATCTCTCTTGTAAAAAATTCTGAGTATATAGAAAAGGTGGAAGTGTCGATAAAAGGAATGACATGCCAAGCTTGTCAAAAACATGTTGATTATTCAGTTAAAGAATTAGTTGGGATTATTGATGTACAAACATCCTACGAAAATGGTAATTCGATCATACAATTTGATAAAACGAAAACAAATCATAAAGAAATCTCGAAAGCTGTTCAATCTACTGGTTATACAGTCCATGAGATCAAAAAGATAGAAAATGATGAGTGAGAAAAAAATAAATCTTCAATCAATAATTACTTGCCCAAAGTGTGGATACAAAAAAGAAGAGACCATGCCAACAGATGCTTGTTCATGGTTTTATGAATGCGAAAATTGTAAAACACTATTAAAGCCGCTCGAGGGTGATTGTTGTGTTTACTGTTCCTATGGATCCGTCCCATGCCCTCCGATTCAAGAAACTGGCAGTTGTGGTGATAAAAATTGTTGCTGAATATAAATCTGGACAAGCCTTCAACTTTTATACACTCAGTTAATTAAAGGGCGTTAAAATATTTGTACAACCTAGTAAAAGCAGTGCTTTAAAAAAACAGAGCCAATCTAAAAAGATTGGCTCTTGTGACCCCGACAGGATTCAAACCTGTAACCGCTGGAGCCGAAATCCAGTGCGCTATTCAGTTGCGCCACGGGGCCGTAATGTAGGCTCTTACTTCCTTATGCAAAAATAACACTTCATTGCTACTTTCAAGGGTAAATATTGGAACTAAAGCTTTTTTTATTGCATTTATAGCAAAGAATTAAATTGGTTTTCCCGCAAAGCACTTGTCAAATCTATTGATTTCAAATAAATTTGACATTTATACGTTTTGAGCGCATGTTGAACATAAAACTAACTTTGTCTGGTCTATTATTTTGCTTTTTGTCGTTTGGACAAATTGGGATGGGACAATGGCGTTTGCACGTTCCTGCAAGAAAAGCTATAGATGTTGCGTCGGGCAACGGCATTATTTACACCGCCTTTGTGAGTGGTGTTTTGGAATACGATGTTGCTGAAAACGAAACTAGTTTGTGGACGGACGTAAACGGACTGTCAGACATCACCATCTCATCTATTGGTTATGACAATGCCAGAAGCGCCCTTTTTATCGGCTATGAGAATGGAAATCTAGATAAAATACAAAACAATCGTGTGACAAACATCCCCGCGATAAAATTGGCTGAAATTCCGGGTTCTAAGGTCATCAACAAAATTGTACCCTACGGGAATTATATCTATTTAGCTACAGGATTTGCCGTTGTTAAGATCGATCCGGTGAAAAATGAGGTTAAGGATACCTGGTATCCAACCAACGGAAATGACGCCATACTTGATCTTGCCATCAGAAACGATAGCATTTTTGCCTTATCGAGTTCGAGACTTTACAGGGGATATTTACAAAACTTCGCTCTAGTTGACCCTAGTCAATGGGTTGTTGATGCCAGAGTACCTGTACTTACAGCTAACACCTACAAAGAAATTGAACTTGTCAATAATGATCTCTACCTTTTATTTCAAAAGGCCGTTTGGGGACAGGATTCTGTTTACAGGATCAACAATTCGGGGTTGCAACTTGTCACCAATGAGTCTTTTACACTTGAAATAAATTCACTTAAAAATCAACAAGGAAAACTCGGAATTGGTCTTTACGATGCTTATTACATTTACAATTCAGATTTTTCCTATTCACTTATTGCCAACGTTTATTCTTTTGGAGGTGAAATTCGTCTCAATAATGCCGTACTTTACGACAATCTTTTATGGATTGCGGATAACAATTATGGTTTGGTACGTTATTACGACCCATATTCTTCTATTCGAATTTCCTTTGAAGGTCCACCGAAAAATGAATTCTATTCCCTTGACTGGAGTAACAATAAATTGGCTATCGCAGGCGGCGGATTATCCGGAACACAAGCGCTTTACAGTGCTTCGGGTGTTTATACTTTCGAAGCAGAAAAATGGGCACTACTCGAAAGGGGCAATAATTCTAAGTGGGGTGCAGGAAATATTTGGGATTTTCTTTGCGTAGCCATTGACCCAAATGACAAGGAGAAAATGGCCGTTGGTACTTTTTCCAGTGTACCGGTATCTATCATCAATGGGGCTACAGTAAGTGACACCTTTACGCCTTACAATTCTACTTTAAAGTTTACCGAACCCGGTGGATCATTATCACTTGTTACCTCCATGCAATATGATCAGAACGGTAATTTATGGGTGCTGAACGGGTACGCGGAAAAAGTGCTTAATGTTTACACGAAAAACGGATTATGGTACAGTTTCGACTGTGGGGTTCCTTCAAAAAATAAATTCTCTAAGAAATTGGTCATCGATTATAACGGCAACAAATGGTTCAGCATAGATGGTTCAGGAATTTTTGCCTACAATGACAACAATACACCTGAAAATCCGGGTGACGATAAAGTAAAACAACTGAATTCGGGTGACTTCACAGGAGCTTTACCATCGAATACCGTTAATGCTTTGGCCGTAGATTTTGACAATGAAATTTGGATAGGAACGGAT
>JBFHIN010000359.1:0-2564 GCA_041596415.1 Crocinitomicaceae bacterium
GAAATAGAATAAAGCACTTTCTTCTCAGTAAGTAGGGTAAAGTATTTTTCATTCAGGTCCTGAATATTCTTTAGTCTACTGAATTCCATTTTCTTTTCGGGTAATTCGTAAAATTCTGTTTCCAGTCCCTGAATTTTATCATTAATACTTTTGGACACATTATGTAATCTTTCAAGTATCACGGTAATGCTCTTCCGTATCGAGTTTAATTTGGTCTGGATGCGAACGTTCAAAGCCTTGATCTCGCTATTCTCATCGGTTACTTTAAACAAAAGATCTTCTTTCTTTTCCAACAAATCATGTAGATCAACAAGCTGGGCAGAAAGCGAATGTTCGTAGCTTTTACCCAACATTTCGGGCATTAGGCGATAAACTTCAAGTCGATTAGGATCTTGTTTCAATTTGCTGTTCACCATATTCAGGGATCTGATCTCATCTTCGATCTCAAACAACTGGTCCTGAAGTTTTGAGATATTTTCTGAAATTTCGGAACTGATCATTTCAGGATCCGGTATGTTTGCCCGACGTTGGTACAACATCAAACTATCCTTGGAACTTTTTAATTCTCCTGCCAATGAATCAAGCTGCATATCAATGAATGCAAGAATATTCTCTGAACCCTTACGTTTCATTTGCTCATCGTACTGAATGAACGTTTCGGCCACGGCAAGAGCGATATCGTGACAAAGCTGCGCATTGTTCGTTTTAACAACAACTTGAATGGTTTTCGCCTCAGGATCTATCGGTACAACCTGTAAATAGGGCAAAAAACGCATTGCAAATGACTCAACACTGTTGAACATGAAATACAATTCGTTATCTTCAGCATCTACTTTGAATTCAGACGGGCTATTCGTTTTGATGACCAAGTCAAAGTGCTGATTGATCAAATGCTCATTAAGTTTTCCTTCAACACTGTAATGTTTCCCCTTAAAAGCGTAACTTAAGTGCAATTTTTTTCCGTCGTAGTTGACGTAGACGGGTACATTGATCAAAGCCGAATCTTTTAAAGCATACGGCTGAACATTAAAACTGCTTGAATTATATTTTTCTTCCGTTAATACTTGTCCTTTAGAAAACAAGCTGACATTATAGTTGATCTTTTTTATTGCCTGTTCGAATAAGAATTGTGATCTCATGAGCTCCACCTCACTGGAAATCCCTTCATTCTTTTTGTTAATGTTTTCTATCTCAATAATGTCCTTTGCACTGTCCTTATCTCCCAGCTGTATCACCAAAGACGATTCAAACGTTGGTTTTGTGTATCGTAGAAAGAAAAAAGCAAGCGTAGAAAAAACACTAACAAACAGTATAGGCCACCACCAGTATCTCTTTAAGATCGTTTGGAGAATAGCCGGATCGTAGTCTTTATTTATTATGATGCTTTTAGAATTCACGCTTATTTAGTAAAAGTTGTAAAGACCGTAAAAATAATAAGAGCGCTAGAGAGTATCGACACCACCGGCGCCACCTCTTTGATCGCTTCCTTTGTAAGATCTGCTTTTGGTTCGATGTAAATGTAGTCATTGGCCTGAACCACCATGTCAACATACTTTAATCCGTCAATCGTTGAAAGGTCTAAAGTATATACTTTTCGAACACCATCTTCCTTTCGCATGAGTTTGATCGTGTTCGCTTTACCGCGTTCCGTAATTCCTCCTGCTTGTGCAATAGCCTCCATCAATGTTGTGTTAGAGTTAACCATAGGAATTACTTTAGCATCGCTTCCATTTCCAGGAAAAACGATCACACGTTGATTCGTTATTTTTACTTGAACAAACGGATCCTGGTATTCTTTTTTGAACCTATTCTGCAAAGTATCCTCACATTCGGCAACTGTAAGCCCGGCTACTTTAACCTCACCCAATACCGGCAGTTCTACGAATCCCGTTTTACGAACGACATACTCTAACGATGATGCTCCTTCCGTAGTATTTTTAGCTGAAACGCCACTTAAGTTTTCAATAATTTTCGCCCCACTGTTTGTCGCAAGTGTAAAACTCATCTTGTCATCAACAGAAATGCGGTAATCTTGTGCAGGAGTCATTGGAATTGAATCTGTTTTTACATATTCACCCTTCGGAACCTTAAACATAATATTGCTATTCACGCCACAACTCTGTATGGTGAGCACGAAAATGCACGATGAGATCAAAAAAAACAACTTTCGATTAAACATGACTTCCTTTTTCCTGTAGTAACTTTCTATAATAGTTTTCCATATTTTCTACTAAGGTTGTATAATGGAATTTGTGTTCTACGAAGTTCCAACCATTTTGTGACATGTTTTGTCGTTTTTTTTCATCTTTCACCAAGTCGAGTAACTTTTCAGCGTATCCTTTTAGATCATTTTTTGGAATCACATAACCCGTTACGCCATCCTGCACAACATCGCGTACTCCTCCCACATCAGTAGATATAACAGGGATATTTGCTGCTTGAGCCTCGATCAAACTTACCGGCGTACCCTCATTTTTTGAAGTCAGACAAATGATATCCATTCCTGCATTAAAGCTACCGATGTCCTTCACCCATGAGGTCATGACAAAACGACAATTTTCTGA
>JBFHIN010000360.1:0-2541 GCA_041596415.1 Crocinitomicaceae bacterium
GAAGGTTCCAATGGGAAAAATCAAAAATATGAAGGAAGTATTTGATGATCAACAGGCTCAGCAAATGATTCGCGAAGAAATTATCGAAGATGTGCTTACCAAACGTGTCTCCTCAATAGCCTTTCAATGGAAATAATTGTTCGCAGCCCAAAGAATGATACGGAATGGGAAGCGTATTACGCGCTTAGGTATCGCATTTTAAGAGAACCTCTTGGGCAAGCTCCGGGAAGTGAGCGCAATGAAGACGATGCAACTGGAAAGCACTTCGCTCTTTTTGCCGCAGATAATTTGTTGGCTATCGCAAGACTCGACAAAGTGGATGAAACAACGTGTCAAGCCAGATTTGTTGCCGTTGACGACAAACTGCAGGGTCAAGGTTTAGGAAAGAAGATCATGCTGGCTTTGGAAAATGATGCCAAACAATCAGGTTATACGAAGATCATATTGCATGCGCGGGATTATGCCGTTGAGTTTTATAAACACCTTAATTACAACTTGATCGATCCCTCGTATAAGCTTTTCGGTGTACTACAACATTACTTAATGGAAAAAGAACTTTAATTTTTCTTTCTGAGGCGTTCTTCGATGCGCTTAGTTACTAAGTTAAACAACAATTTCGCATCCTTTTCATTTAGCTTTCTTCCGAATCGAACAATGTTTCCTAGGTATTCAAATTCGATTCGTTCGCCTCCTCTAACCCAAGGAGAATTTTCCCAAACGGCCTGAATTGAACGCTCTTCCGGATGATACATTGAAATTTTCTTAATGTTTTCAAAGTAATAAGGAACAGCTTTTCCATATTTTCGAACCGACTTCTTATAAGAAAGTGCTGTCTCGTCAATTTTAATCAATTCCTTTCCCCAAAGCAACCAAAAAAAAGATCTGAACACTTTAATGGCATAATACAACCAGAAACTCATGAAAACATAGATAATTATCTTTTCCTGATTCTTCAGATCAAAGGTAAAATAAGACCATACAACAGAAATTCCAATAACTGTCCACATCGCAACCCAAGCTCCCATCAATCCCTTTACCCAAGTTACATTCTCCGGATAGATCACGATTGTGGTACGTAATTTATCATCGACAAAACTTATCCGATTTCCAATCCATTTCATGCCGCGAAATTACTTTTTTTCATGTAATAAAAAAAGGGCAGTAAAAACTGCCCTTCATAATATCAACCCTTGCATTTATTCTTTAATCAAGCGTTTTGTCATTTTTTGATTATCAAGGATAACCTCAACAAAATAAACACCTGAATTCAATTCTGAAGTTCCCAATTCTATGTTAGATCCACCGAACAATTTACCAAAATTTCTGGTTTTGATCAACTTACCTGACATATCGCGCAAAACGATCTCAACATTAGTCTCACTTTTTAAGTTCAAACTTACCACAGCGTTCCCAACTGTTGGATTTGGGTACAGGTTAAATGTATTATCCACTTGATCAGCGTTAATTTCAGTTACTGAAGCTGCAGGTCCAAACACATATCCATTAGTAACGGCCTCTGGAATTGTCGTTTTATCTGCATTATCAATTTTTCCATTTGGAGCGATCAATAGCCCTACAATATTTACATTATTTTCATTCCAGCTAGCAGGCAGAGTAAAACTGAACGTAAGTGTATGTGTTTCTCCTGAGTTCACAACGGCTGGAAAACTATTTGGCTCTCCTGTAAATGCCGGCGCAATAACTCTTGCAACATGATCATACACCATTTGAGCCGCAGGAACCGGATTTGGTAACGATTCGTAACCACCCATTACTCCATTAGACCCTCCTGCATAAGCATTTGATTGACTGTATCCAGTTGTTCCTGTTACACCATCTTCGGTTAGAACACAAGCCAATTTATAAGTGTTATTCGCTCCGATCTGGAAGTCCGCGCTTACTGAAACATCTAATACTCTAGTACTTGGATTCCATACAGCTCCATTCGTTATAAATGCTGCTGGTGGCGTTTGTAATCTTGCCCAAAAATCAGTAGCCATCCCTGAAGGATCGACATCGTTAGTTCTGTCTACAAGTGCACTTGGATATCCTGTAAATAGTGTATTAAGGCCTGTATCGTACATAGAAACCGCCATTGGATCACCGTTGTGTACTGCAATACCGGCCCAAAAGCCGTCGTATTTCGCTTCGTACATATCCATATAAACCGCTCCTCTTGGACACCATTGACACCAAGTTCCCGTAGCTTCTTCTCCAACAACCATTTTGCCCGGTGCAGGTACAAATGGATTTACGTTAATTGTCACAATATCATCTGTTGCATCATCATCTGCTCCTCCGGCATTAATATTTGATACTGTTGCTATTGCGGGATTTGACCCAGCCGCTAGAGAAATTCCGGAATAGTTAACGGTATAAGAAGCAAGGGATGCTAAATTTAACCCGGTAATATTTTGAGTATACGGCGTTCCATTATAATCTAAAGTAATGTCAAAAGAGTTGATGGTCGTTGATCCCGCATTCATTACTGTTATAACAGGATCAACTATTTGCGTTGCAATGTTTCCACCCATGTTCAAC
>JBFHIN010000361.1:0-2539 GCA_041596415.1 Crocinitomicaceae bacterium
AATGGTACAAAAAGTAAACGCGTTGTCGGCGTCCATTTTCACAAAATCACGGTTCAGATCAAGATTCTGCGCATTTGCCCTGAACCCGTAACTTTCGGGTCCTTCCTGATTGGCACGACTGGTACTGTTACGATGTTGCATTCCGCCAACGTTAAAGGCAGGAATGATAGCAATTAGGGGTAGCCCCTTCGTTTTTTTTCCTTCCTTGATCCATTTGTCGATCCAAAGCAAACAAGCATTTACACCGTCGGGCTCTCCGGCATGAATGGCGTTATTGATCAAAAGGGTATTTCCTTCTCTAGCTTTTTGAAAAGTCTTGAGGGAATCTTGCGCACCATTGATCACGCATAAATAAATGGGCGTTGCATGATCGGAATTACCCATGGCATACAATTCTATTTCTGAATTTTCTTTAGCAATTTTATGGTAAAAGGCAATCAACTCTTCATAAGTTGGCGTTGCATTAGCATCCCACTGACCAAATAACCTTGAACCGACTAACAACAAGAATAAAAACAGGCTTATGCATTTCATGACGACTGATTATGGCCTTAAAATTAAAATAATTGTTGGTCCTATAAAAAGACGCTTGTTTTTCTATTTGAACTTTATGTTACGTTATCTTGTGTTGTGAACAGGCTTTTTTAAATTTGCACATGCGTATTGATATTTTAACCATTTTACCTCAATTGCTTGAAAGCCCTTTTGCTGCCTCGATCATGCAGCGTGCTCAAGATAAAGGACATGTGGAAATCCACCTACACAACATTCGAGACTACTCGACACAAAAACATAAGAACGTAGATGATTATCAATATGGTGGTGGCGCAGGAATGGTCATGAGCATCGAACCTATTGCAACACTAATCGAGAAATTGAAGGCTGAAAGAAATTACGACGAAGTAATCTACATGACGCCCGATGGAGAAATTCTGGAACAAGGAACATGTAATACTCTTTCACTTAAAGAAAATATCATGATCCTTTGTGGTCATTATAAAGGAGTAGACGAGCGCATCAGGGAACACTATATCACTAAAGAAATTTCGATTGGTTCATACGTCTTATCGGGTGGTGAATTAGCGGCTGCAGTACTGGTTGACGCAGTGGTGCGACTTATTCCCGGCGTACTTAACGATGAAACATCGGCCTTAACCGATAGTTTTCAGGATAACCTCTTGTCGCCGCCGGTTTATACCAGACCACCAGAATTTAACGGATGGAAAGTGCCTGAAATATTGCTTTCGGGCGATCTGGCAGCCATAGAAAAATGGCGCGAAGAAAAAGCCATTGAACGCACCAAAGAACGTCGACCTGACCTACTAAATCGTGAATCGGAATGAATTTAGAAGAAAACATCAATACCTTAAAAAATGGTGGCGTTATCTTATATCCTACAGATACTATTTGGGGTATTGGCTGCGATGCGACCAATGATCAGGCTTGCCAAAAAATCATGGAGATCAAAGGACGAAGTAGCGAAAAAAGCTTTATCGTACTTGTCGACAGCGTTCAAATGCTGGAAAAATATGTGCCCGACTTTCACTCGATCTGTTACGACCTGATCGATACCACTGTTCGTCCATTAACCATCATTTATCCTTCGGCTAAACTTCTAGCACCTTCAGTGCTCGCCGCTGACGGATCAGTCGGCATTCGTGTCACCACAGATCCCATCTGCAAGCAACTTATTCGCGGATTGAAAAAACCAATCATATCTACTTCTGCCAATATTTCGGGAGAAAAGAGTCCGACACAATTCAACACCATCAGTGAACACATTAAATCGGCTGTTGATTCCATCGTTATGGAGCGTCTATCTGAAAGCATGGAGCAACCTTCGCAGATTATTCAGATCGGATTAGACGGATCAGTTAAAATTATCCGAAAGTAGTATTGTGCTTACTTAATTTAACTTTCGCATCGCGTTAATTTTCTATCTTTGCGCCGCAATGGTTAAAAATCTCGCAGTTCATCTTAATCATCCCGTCTTTAAAGTCGCTTCTCAAATCATTACTGAGCAAGGATTAGAGGCCTATGTGATCGGCGGTTACGTGCGAGATCTTTTACTCGAAAGAGGATCCAAAGACATTGATATTGTAGTGGTTGGCGACGGACTTGACCTGGCCAAAAAATGTGCTGAGCGTCTTCGCGTAAAAAAAGTGTCCTATTTCAAAAACTTCGGAACTGCACATTTTAAGTACAAGGACCTGGATATTGAATTCGTGGGTGCCCGCAAAGAATCCTACGAGCGCCATTCCAGAAAACCAGCTGTTGAAAACGGAACACTAAGCGACGATCAAAGCAGAAGAGATTTTACCATCAATGCCTTAGCGATAAGTCTGATGAAAGACAACTATGGCGAACTGATCGATCCTTTTGATGGAATAAGTGATCTAGAAAAAGGTATTATTCGCACACCGCTGGATCCTGACACCACCTATTCGGATGATCCTCTTCGTATGATGCGTGCCATTCGTTTTGCTACACAGTTGGATTTTAAAATGGAACCCAAAAGCATGGAGTCCATTCTTAAAAA
>JBFHIN010000362.1:0-2529 GCA_041596415.1 Crocinitomicaceae bacterium
GTTCAACATTTGGAGGTAATCCAATCGCTGCTAAAGTGGCAATTGCAGCTCTGGAAGTAGTGATAGAAGAGAACCTAGTTGAAAATGCTAATCGTTTGGGAGAGATCTTTAGAAAAGAGATGAACCGAATTATTGAAAAAACAGATCTAGTCTTGAAGGTAAGAGGAAAAGGCTTACTTAACGCTATTATCGTTAATGATACTGAAGAAAGTAAAACTGCTTGGAATTTGTGTGTTCAACTGAAAGATAACGGTTTGTTGGCAAAACCAACGCATGGAAATATCATTCGTTTTGCACCTCCTTTGGTGATGACAGAAGAACAATTACAAAGCTGCGTGGCGATCATCGAAAAGACAATTTTAGAATTTAAAAAGTAAAAGGTTATACATTCTGACCCATAAAAAGTTAATTATCACTATCTTAGGATATGCAAAATGACGCACATAACAATGAGCTTAAACTTTTGTTATCCGAAGTTGAAGCACTTCGTGCCGAAAATGAACTTTTAAAGAGACGCCTGGGCGACATTAAGGAGGCTAAAACCACTTTTGTACCCAAGGAGTTCGAGCCCATTTTTGACGTAGCTGAAGACAAAGTTGCAGAATATTTCAAGGATCTATCGATCTCTCCAAAAGATGGCGAGATCGTTATTCATGGTGAGCGTTATGTGTTAATGCGTAGCGCCTCCTTATCTTTTGAGTTTTTTGATCTGATCAGGGAGTTGTACAAAACATACAGCGATGAAGAAGCAAAGCGAATTGGTAATAATTTCTTATTTGATATAGCTCAAGTCTTGGGCAAAAAGGATGCTAAGGCCTTTCAAAAGAAGATGAATCTTGAGCATCCCGTAGAAAAACTTTCTGCAGGTCCTCCTCATTTTGCGTATACGGGATGGGCGAACGTTGAAGTGCTTCCTGAAAGTAATCCAACACCGGATGAAAATTATTTTTTAAAATACCATCATCATAATTCGTTTGAGGCGCAGTCCTACCTTAAAGCAAAAAAGAAGACAGATAGTCCTGTTTGTATCATGAATAGTGGTTATTCTTCCGGATGGTGCGAAGAAAGCTTTGGAATACCTTTGACAGCTGTTGAAATCAGTTGCGAGGCGATGGGCGACGAACACTGCACGTTTATTATGGCTCCACCGAATAAAATAGCTGACTATTTACCTGCAAGTCAACTTTCGGATGAGATTAAAAAATATGACATTCCTATATTCTTTAATAGAAAGATCAGTGAAGAAAAATTAAAATCGTCCTTACTTCAAAAAGAAACTTTATTAAAAGAAGTTCATCATCGTGTAAAAAATAATTTACAGATCATTTCAAGTTTGTTCAATTTACAAATGAACTCAATTGATGATGAAAAGGTGAAGGAAATATTCAGAACAAGTTTGAATCGTGTTAACACCATGTCTCTGGTTCATGAGTTATTCTATAGCGAGAAGAATTTAAGTGCTGTTGACATCAAAAGTTATTTTAGAAGGGTGGTGAAATCACTACTAAGTCTTTATTACAACGATCCGAATGAGGTCGATTTGGAGATGAACTTTAATATTATTCAGGATAAATTTAATCCAGATCTTTCTATACCATTGGGCTTGATTCTTAACGAAATGACCTCGAATGCTTTTAAATACGCCATTCCGGTCAATAAGAAAATAATTATTGAGTTGACAGAAGAAGATGGTTTGTACGAATTTAAATTCCAGGATTTTGGTCCGGGATTAAAGTCAAAAAATGAAGACGAAACCCTAGGAATGCTGTTAATTAAAATTCTCTGCGAGCAGATCGATGCACAATTGAAGGTGATTTCTTCTACTGAAGGACTTACTTACCTGATCAAATTCAAACCCTAGAAATTTCCGTGATTTCCTTACTTTGTTATATTTGTAAGAAATAAAAAAATCAGGATTTTGACAAAGAAAATAAAGTTTGGTACTGATGGTTGGAGAGCGATCATTGCTGATGAGTTTACGGTAGAAAATGTATCAAGAGTAGCTTATGCTACCGGTGTTTGGTTGAAGGAAAATTATTCCAAACCATCGGTGGTGATAGGTCACGATTGCAGATTTGCAGGTAAATTGTTCGTCGAAACGGCAGTAAAAGTATTTTTAGCGCAGGGTATAGACGTTAAAATGGCAGTAGGATTTGTATCTACACCCATGATCTCATTGGCAGCAAATCAGATGAAATGTGAAATCGGCGTGATCATTACAGCCAGTCATAACCCACCTTCTTATAACGGCTATAAATTAAAAGCTTATTTCGGTGGACCTCTTGCACCAGAACATGTACAAGAAGTTGAGGATATCATCCCAGATTCATGTCCAATAGATTTCACTTCTGTTTCAATTGAAGGTGCTATTGCATCCGGCGCAGTGGAGATCGTTGATTTGGAGTCGAACTACATCGATCATCTGAAGAAGAATTTTGACATCGAAGCTATCGAGAAATCAGGACTTAATTTGGTTTATGATGCAATGTATGGTGCAGGACAAAATGTGCTTAAAAAGATTTTGCCCAA
>JBFHIN010000363.1:0-2499 GCA_041596415.1 Crocinitomicaceae bacterium
AATATCGTATGCTAAAGGGTCGGGTGTAGGATAAGCATTTCCATAAACCATACCACCGGAATAGGCTGTACCATCGTATCCATAAGTGGCTGTCATACCGAAATTATCGGTCACCGAACCTGCATAAGTAGCAAAAATTAATACCGGATCAATAACTAAGGCTACATTTTTGTCATATGTACCCAACTTAAAACTCACTTGTTTATCCTTCAATTGAAAGGCGCAATTCACTTCTAGAATCTTACCATTTTTAATTTGATAGGCAACGGGTTTATTTTCAATGATCTTTCCAAGGGCAGTGTGTATGATGAGATTTCCTTTTTTATCTATTTCCAATTTGCGCTGCCCCTCATAATTTAAAAGGATCACTTCCGGATCTGCTTTTGGCTGAACATGAAATTCATACTTCAATTCTTCCCTGTGTTCAATGATCTTCAAGTCAATTCCCGGATAAAGTTCTCGCATTATGGCCTCACTATAACCATGCACTTCCGAAGCCCATTTATTTGGGTCGTTACCAATAAAATAATTGTAATATGATGACGTAGGGCCAGTTTTCTCAATGTGCTCAACTTTTTTAGAATTTAAAAAATTCAAATGCACAACTGTCTGAGGATAAGTTTCTACAACCTTACTGTTTTTTGGATTAACGTGAGACGCTTTCATAGCCGAGAAATCCTGCAAATGAAACACAAACTTGTTCTGTTGAATCCATAAGTTTCCCCCGGAGAATCTCGTTTTAAATAAAATTTCCTGATTCCATTGACCCTTATTTTCAATAAAGGCATGGTGAATGGAATGCGCGTGTTCTACCTCCTGCCCTATTAAAATCAACGGCAAATTCAAAAAACCAATTAAGAATACAAGAAAAGTGGTGCGCACAATAAACAGTTAGTGTCCTAAAAATACGATTTTTCTTTAACAAACAACAATTCCAACTTCAGAGATATATCAGGACATGATTTCTAAATTATCCGTCGTTACTGACGTCAACATCGGTAAAACTATTAATTTCGTAAATCACATAATTTCACCTGAAGTTCATGACAAACAAAATCACAGAGTTATTTCAAATAAAATATCCGCTAATTCAAGCCGGAATGATCTGGTGCTCAGGTTGGGAGCTAGCCTCTGCCGTTTCTAACGCTGGAGGATTGGGATTGATCGGCTCAGGGTCCATGTATCCGGACGTGCTTGAAGAACATGTTGTTAAATGTAAAGAAGCAACCGATAAACCTTTTGGCGTTAACTTACCCATGTTATATCCCGATATCGACAAACACATTGATACCATCATCCGACACCGAGTACCGATTGTCTTCACCTCAGCCGGTAATCCAAAAACTTGGACAACCTATCTTAAGGATAATGGAATCAAGGTTGTTCATGTTGTGTCAAGTTTAAAATTTGCTCTCAAAGCTCAAGAAGCCGGTGTAGATGCTATTGTTGCCGAAGGATTTGAAGCCGGTGGACATAATGGAAGAGATGAAACGACCACCATGTGCTTAATTCCAATCGTTGCAGAGCAATTAAAAATACCATTGATAGCTGCCGGAGGAATTGCTACCGGACGAGGCATGCTTGCTGCTATGAATTTGGGAGCAGACGGCGTTCAGATCGGAAGTCGTTTTGTAGCGACACCTGAATCAAGCGCACACGACAATTTCAAGCAGTTAGTCGTTGATGTTAAGGAAGGAGACACCGAATTGACTCTAAAAGAACTTACGCCTGTCAGACTCATTAAAAATGCATTTTACGATCAAATTAAAAATGCTTACCTTCAACATGCTTCAGCAGAAGATTTAGAGAAGATCTTAGGACGCGGAAGAGCGAAAAAAGGCATGTTCTTCGGTGATCTTGTAGAGGGTGAGTTGGAGATTGGTCAAATTGCAGGATTAATCCATGGAATAAAACCAGCTGCCGAAGTAGTAAACGAAATAATAGCTGAATTTCACGCTGCACTGAAGGAGCAATCCGGTGCGAAATTTAATTTTTGATGATAAAATTTGAACGTTTTAAGCTCGATAACGGTCTGACAGTCTTGTTTCATCAAGACATTACCACACCGCTAGCCGTAGTGAACACTTTGTATGATGTAGGTGCTCGTGATGAGGATGAGCACCGTACCGGTTTTGCTCACTTATTCGAGCATCTTATGTTTGGTGGGTCAATAAATGTTCCGGTGTTTGATGGACCTTTACAATTGGCAGGAGGAGAAAACAACGCTTTTACCTCGAACGACATTACTAATTATTATGACGTTTTACCTGCACAAAATCTGGAAACGGCCTTGTGGTTGGAGAGCGATCGAATGTTATCACTGGCCTTCACACCAAAAAGTTTAGAGGTACAACGAAATGTCGTAATAGAAGAATTTAAGCAGCGCTACCTTAATCAACCATATGGTGACGTTTGGCTGGAACTCAGACCACTTTGTTATGAAAAACATCCGTATAAATGGGCAACCATAGGAAAGGAAATAAAACATATTGAAGAGGC
>JBFHIN010000364.1:0-2480 GCA_041596415.1 Crocinitomicaceae bacterium
ATAAATTAAGAGATTCTTAAAGTGGTTATTACATGATGATCACACAAACAACACACCCCTAAACCCACGTGCTGCATAATAAGATTCTGCACTATTGTGGTAAATGAACACTTTTCCATATCTAAAGTCGGCAAATTCGGCTCCACCTAAGTTTCTGACATCCTCTGGGGTAGTAATCCAGCTTGAGGTTTTAGTATCAAATGTTCCTTGTTTTTGTAAAAAACGATATTGCTCTTCTGTAAGGATTTCTATACCCATACTATTAGCAATTTCCATAGCACTATTTTTGGGAGGATGTTCTTTTCGATTTATACGGGCTGCCTTGTCATAACAAAGACTTCTTCTACCTTTTGGACTTTCAGGTGAACAATCCATGAAGATAACCTGGCCGGATTCTTTAACAGATCCAACTACATCCGGTTCACCTCCTGAAATTTCCATTTCGTTTAAAGCCCAAAGTTTTTCAGGTCGTTCCATTAAGCGTCCTTCAACTATATTCCAATTAACTGATTTATGCCTTTCTGCATGTTTCTCAAATCTTGATTTTAATATTTTCAACAGAGAATTTGCGTCATCCTCGCTTAATTTCCTTCCTGACATCTTAATTGTTTTATATAGGGAAATTACAATTATTTGAAAATCTTTAATCTAAAAAGAGTAGTTCGAATTACTTTTCGGCTGGACAGGTCCTCAACCCAAAAATTGCATAGAGTGGACAAAATCCAAATAAACTTGTTAATACAAAGATGCCGGAAACTACCAAAGCAATTATACCAAGCACACCTCCAATAACGTTTGTTTCATACAACGTAACTAATAAAGCAGCTACTAATAACCTAATAATTCTATCTGCTGTTCCCATATTTTTTTTCATGACCTTTAATTTTAATTAGATAATTTTTGAATCAAAAGAACAACGCCTGATATAATTCCCAGACAAAGTATACAAACCAATATGAACTTAAATACCTTTGTTCTCATCACTCAATGTATTAAATCTAACCAAAGCCGCACTATTAATTTGTTACTTAAGTTACAAACGCTAAGGGGCAATTACTAGCCATCAATTCAACCCTTTTCAATAAGTTCTTTCAGTCCCTTAAGTGCATTGGGATAAGTTTCATTAAAATAATCTGAATAATTTTCTGCGATATCCACTGCAACAGTAACAATGGTTTTCCCATTTTCCTCTTCAAAAGAGTAATTTTCTTGTCCACCAGCCCATCCTTCAACTTGTGGTCCAGTAATTATTTCATTCCCGTTTTCTAAGATTCCAAAATGTTCGATGGAAACAAATTTTTCCATGTCATTCTCCAAAATTCTGGAAACCATTCCCCCTGTATTCCCCTTATCATCTGTTCCTAGAAACAGCATTTTACTCCCTTTGTCCCAATTTCCGTCATAGGTTGAAGTGGGATTAAAAGCAGCGGTCCATGTTTCATATGTCAACTTATTGCTCAATCCTAGCATGTAGTCATAAACTTTAGTTGCCGGAGCTTCAATAATAATTTTATATTCTTTTCTTGTCATTTTTAATGTCTAAAAGGGTTCAATTTTTAGATGCTAACCTTGGTGTTACTTCGTAGTTTTTGCACCCATTTCTATGCCCATTTTATAATACTCAACATCATTGGGCTCCCATAATTCAAGTTTATTTCCTTCAAGATCTAAAATGTGCACGAACTTACCATAAGAATAGGTTTCAATGGTATCTAATACTGTGACACCGTTCTTTTTTAGCTCATCGACCAGACGTTGCATATTTTCAACTCGGTAATTGATCATAAAATCCTTTGTTGAAGGTTCAAAATATTTAGTTTTATCATTGAACGGACTCCACTGAGTGAAACCACGTTTCGTGGTGTCGGCTCCTTGTCGCCACTCAAATACGGCCCCGTATTCGTTTGTGTTCAATCCTAGATGGGTTGCGTACCACTGCTTTAGTTTAACAGGATCCTTGCATTTAAAGAAGATACCACCGATTCCGGTTACTTTTTTGAATTCTTTTTGCGCATCGATTGACTCATGACGTGTAAGTGCTGTTTTACAGGCAAATCCAGTAAGGAATGAAGCGCAAACCAGCAGCAGGATAAATATTTTGTTTTTCATATAAAAAGTAGAATTTTTCGTTGTGTAAAATTAAGAATTACGACTGAAAACTGTGGATAAAATGTTTAGACTTATATAATTGAATATCAATTTGTTTGTAAGGCTAATTGATCAAATTATAAAAAAAACTGGTGTTAAAATATTCACGTTTTATTTTATCATTAACATTTTTGGTTTATCTATTTTTGGCAAAAATTAAAGCTTATGAAAAAACTACTATTTTATTTAACTGTGTTCTCGGCATTTATTGGTTCTCAGACTGTTATGGCCCAAACACCTATAATGTTCGATATTGAACAAGGACCTAATAGTTCATATCCCTATGAAATCAAACAAATTGGTGACAAATTAGTTTTCATATATGATGACGC
>JBFHIN010000365.1:0-2453 GCA_041596415.1 Crocinitomicaceae bacterium
ACAAACGGGAGATCGTCAACACGAGTGCTTTAAGGTCAGTCAAAAAGTAAATGTCGCCAAAAACGATTCCCTTATTGTGATCAACTACTGTAATTTGGATTATTTTGAATTTCAACTGACCAACAGGTGGGGAGAGGTACTTTATACGACAAAGAATTTGACACTGCCTATTGGTGTAAATTTTACTATGATGGTGGGAAAGAAGAAAAAGCAGCGCAAGAAGTACGCGACAGGAAATATTTACATTTGGACAATTAAATACAGGTTGATGTCGGATGAAAGTTTAGAGATGAAAATAGCATCGGGACAATTGTATTTAGAATAAAAAAAGCCGGACAAGCCGGCTTTTCAATATCTGTATTAATGTTTAGAACGGAAGATCGTCATCTTCGCTATCTTCATTTAAACTTGCGCTGTTGCTGTTCATTGGCTCAAGGTTCATGGCTGAAGGTCCGCCTTGAGGAATACCTTGAGAAGTGTTAGCACCCATTTTTTCAATTCTCCACGCTTCCAAGGTATTGAAGTATTTCACTTCACCTTGTGGGCTTGTCCACTCACGTCCTCTTAAATTGAAAGAGACGTCCACC
Organism: Crocinitomicaceae bacterium; assembly: GCA_041596415.1. Taxonomy (GTDB): domain Bacteria; phylum Bacteroidota; class Bacteroidia; order Flavobacteriales_D; family Crocinitomicaceae; genus M0103. The sequence continues at coordinate 588 of JBFHIN010000365.1, forward strand.
TGATCTCCTGGTTGAACTGTATCCAACAATGAACACTTATCTTGAGTTGCTTGAAATAAAATATCTTGAGGATACATCGATGAAGTATCTGTTACGACAAATTCACGCTTTGAAAATTTCTCTGAGATTTGAACAGTATCGTTAACCACCTTTACGGTTCCTGTTAGTTTGAACATATGATTTTTATTTTGTTTGTTGTTTATTATCCGTTGTTAAAAGCAAGAAGTGTCATCCATGCCTCTTTCAATTTATTTTCAGTCAATAGCTCCTTGGCGATTTTATGTAATTCCAACTCCAATGCCACAGGATCGTCTTCTAAAGTTACAAAAATATGACTTAATTCAATGAGTTTGTACTCATTAACGTCCGTTTCGTTCGGCAATTCTTCAATTCCACCAAGTTGCCCTAGATCGTTACCGCTTAGTACAGTACTCTGTAGGATATCGGTTGGAATATTGTCAAATCCAATTCCACATGTGGTAATTGGTTTTGTAATTTCGAACATTGAATTTTTATCCGCTCTGCAATACCAATTGCCACCCATTCGTGCCACAAGATCAATTTTATGCTGATCGATTAATCCGTCCTCATTAAGAAGTTCAGGATGAACATGGAATTGAACTACTTCGCATATGATCAAGTTTCCTGCTCCGCCCTGATCTCCTAGCTCTTTTACTTCAATGACCTTGCATTCAAACTGTACTGGTGATTCTTTCACGCGTTTTGGTTGTACCTTTTCCGAAAGTACAGGTGTAAATCCAGCCTTGATAAACTCACTCGTGCCCTTTGGATAGGGTGAACTAGCCAAACTCATTTGATGCACCATATCATAATTAACAACGTTAATAACAACTTCTTTGGTGCACTTGGCATTTTCGTAGGTGTCCTTTGTGGCACTTGTCCTTCCTGATCGCGCTGGTGAAAAAACCAAAATTGGAGGATTGGCGCTAAATACATTGAAAAAACTGAAGGGAGCCAAATTGTCGATCCCGTTTTCATCTACCGTCGATGCAAAGGCAATGGGTCTCGGACCAATAGCACCCAATAAAAGCTGATGCAATTTTTGAACGGGTATGGATTTAGGATCGATGCTTGTCATAACAATTCTTTGCGTGCAAAATTAGTGCTTTAATTTCTTGGATTGAATTTTACACAAAAACAGTTATTCACATTTTATACAGAAATTTCAATAAAAATTTTGTTTGGGTTATGGAGAGTATAAAAAAAATAATATCTTTGCACTCCAAATTTGAAAGATTTGGGATGTACAGATAAACGTATCTCGTACTTTATTGAAATAAATTTGCGGATGTGGTGAAATTGGTAGACACGCTAGACTTAGGATCTAGTGCCGAGAGGTGTGCGGGTTCGAGTCCCTCCATCCGCACTGAAATGGTCTCGTTAGGTATCTTTCGGGACCTTTTTTATTTATAGTAGTTTAAAATTTAAAAAGATGAACGTTACTCGTCAAGATGTTGATGCGTTAAACGCTGTGTTGAAAGTGGAAGTTGCACCGGCTGATTATCAGGCAAAGGTGAAAACAACATTGGAAAAATATCGTCGTACGGCTAAGATCCCTGGATTCCGTCCGGGTCATGTACCTTTTAATTTGGTACAAAAGCAATACGGAAAAGCGGTATTGGCCGAAGAACTGAATAAAATCGTAAATGATGCTTTATATAAGTACATTGCCGATGAGAAAATTGAGATCCTTGGTAATCCAATCCCAAAAGAAGGAAGTGACGTAGTTGGTGATTTTGACAATCCTGATGCATTCGCATTTGAATATGAGATCGGTTTAGCGCCAAAATTTGACATTCCTTTAACAGCTAAAAGTAAATACGATTACGTAAAAGTAAAAGTAGA
>JBFHIN010000366.1:0-2446 GCA_041596415.1 Crocinitomicaceae bacterium
ACCATAGTGAAATAGACTCGTATAGCCTCTCGATAATTCTCTTCTTGTAGTGCCTTTTCAAGTCTCAATTCCAATTCTGTTTTGGGAATGATCTCAGGATCCCAGTCGTTCTCTACATCCAAGTTTACTGTGCGGTTCGCTTGACCTTTATTCTTCAGATAATAATAGACCACCAGCATTAATGCAGCAAAAAGCAAGATGAATAACAGAGTTTTCCAAAAAGAGAGTGGTACTTGTGGAACATCGACATCCGGCAAGTCAACATCAGGAAGGTCAATATCCGGTGGATCTATATCCGGAAATTCTATTGGATCAGGTTTTTTAATGGTAGGCTCTAAGGACAACGGTCCTTTTGATTTCTCATCGAAACGTTTTGCCCTGTCCCGTTCAATTTGTTTGGGATTATATTTTAGTCCCTCCTGAAATTGTGCATTATCCGTTTCATCCAAATAAGTGTCTTTGTTTATGTTGGCTGGCTCATCTGAATACCAATTTGTTGGACCCTTATAATTTTTGGAACGAACGTATTTATAATCCCTTTGCTGTTTTTCCCAAGTTGATTCTACGGCATCTTTACGCTGTTGCGCAAAAAACCCTGTTGAAAAGATAAAGGGTACTATGTAAAAGAAAAGTCTATTCAAAATCAGAGGGTTTTTCTTGAAAACGACTTCTTTTCCCAAACTTTTCAAAGGCTGATCTAAGTCCTTTTGCCTCATTCTTTTCCTCTTCGGAATAAAAAGAATACGACATAACTACAGCGATTAAAGGTAATAGACAAAACACACAAATCAAGTAAACGAGTTGTCTGACTATGTTGCCATATACCATAAAATCGTCTGTAAATTCCCGGGCAATGCGTTTGGTAAAATCGGCCATCATATCCAATAGATCTCTAACGAGAGGTTCCGAGCCTCTTCCCTCGTGTATACTGAAAATAAAGGCGATGGGTTGGGAAAGAATGACTACCAGAAAAACGAGTAAAAGAATCAGTGCTAAGGATGAACCATAGTGTTTACCACTGTAGGAAAATCCTGTTTTAAAACGCTTACCAAAAGAACCTTTTCCCAAGCCCATGGCCGGTGGAATAAGAAAAAATATAGGCGTTAAAAACGTTAACCAGATCAAAAAGTACCAGGGCATGAAGAAAACTAAGGCAAAAATTAGTAATGTGCCCAGCCAAACGGCAGGATAGTTACGAATAGTAAAATTGAAGTAAGAAGGCCAGCTGAAACCGTCCTCATAATAACGCATTTGCCAAAATACAGCGCTAAAAATTCCGGCCACAACAAAAGACCATAGCATTAACACCAATAAATCTTGAGATGTTTCAAAAGTATAACCAAATATTATTGCCAATTGACCTTGCCAATCGTACCAATGTTCAACACGCAATTCCTCATAGTGAGCAGTGTCCTGAAAATACATGAGCAGCAATGCTATCGGAAGATAAATCCAAATTACAGGTCGCATGAACTTACCAAAATTCAAGCGGTAGAAACTGATGGCGTCTGATAAAATTTCCTTAATCGAGCGAATTTTGTGACGCACAAACTGAAAAGTCTTGTTTTCCGGGATCAATTCTTCCTGATCCACCAAATGCGCATATTTTCGACCGATATACATTGGATAAAGCACATAAGTAAAGAGTATCAGTCCAAAAGAAAATAATATGATAGCCCACTTCGACCATTCAGGCAATACATTGTAATTATGGGTTACAAAACTCTCTAAAAATCCCGCTGCAATAATGAAGGGCACAAGACTCATCATGATCTTCAGTCCTCGCCTTGTGGCCAATTGCATGGATTGTAATCGCGTATAAGATCTTGGGAAAAGCCATCCATTCCCTGCCGTAATTCCCGCTCCTCCGGCAATAACAATGGCAGAAATTTCAAATGCCCCATGAATCCAAATTCCTAAAAAAGTGGTTATCAATAAGCCCTTCAGATGGAAAAAATACTGGAATGCGCCAAGCATAACTCCGTTGGAAAATAAGAGAATATGCGTTCCAAGTGTAAAGAAGAATCCGACGAAAAAGGTCAAAAAAGCAACCTTAAGATTGTTGGTTGTGATCTCAACAAACATGGCCATTTGATCGCTACTCTTATACACCGCCAAAGGATTACCCTGCTGAATATTCTCGATGGTTTGGTTCACATACGCATCTCCCATTACCGTTCTGGGAAAATCGTGATTGAAATGTGTAGTTAAGACGCCAATTGCAGCGTAAACAACAAATGCCAGAAAGGCAAACAAGATCGTCTTTCTAGATCTATATATTTCCAGCGGTAAGGAAACACTCCATACTGTAAAAAATTTCTTCCAGGAACTTTTCGAATTTTTGTGAACGCCTGAAAAAACACGTTGTGCTAACTGATTTAAATATACCCTAACTGTTCTGCGGTGATAAAATGTTCTTGCGTAGCTCAGATCATCCGTAATATCC
>JBFHIN010000367.1:0-2445 GCA_041596415.1 Crocinitomicaceae bacterium
AATTTACAGCTATTTTGTATATTTGGACTTCTTATTAGGAGGTGAGCATGGCGACAACGGCAACAAAAGAAAAAACAACACAACCCAAAGTGGATAAAGCGACATTATTGAAAGCATTTCGTTTAATGTGTACAGCGAAAACACTGGCAGAAAAATATGAAGCCAATAAAGAAATAACCGCAAAATATGTGCATGCCACTTCCAGAGGCCATGAAGCGATTCAGTTGGCCGTTGGAATGCAGCTGCTACCTCAGGACTGGGTGTCTCCTTATTATCGTGACGATAGTATTCTTCTTGGAATAGGCATGACGCCTTTTGAGTTGATGCTGCAAGTGTTTGCTAAAAAAGATGATCCTTTTTCAGGGGGTAGGACGTATTATTCGCACCCATCTTTGAAACGAGATGATATGCCGAAGATCCCACATCAATCTAGTGCAACAGGAATGCAGGCAATTCCAACTGCGGGTGTGGCGATGGGAATTCAATATAAAGAAAAATTGGGGCTTCAAGAGGATTTCAAAGGAATGAATCCTGTAGTTGTTTGTTCGCTTGGTGACGCTTCTTGTACAGAGGGTGAAGTTTCTGAAGCTTTGCAGATGGCAGCGTTGAAACAATTTCCAATTGTCTTCCTGGTTCAGGATAATGGATGGGATATTTCCGCGAATGCAGCGGAAACCAGGGCTCAGGATATGAGTGAGTATGCCAGAGGATTTAACGGCATTGAAGTAAGAACCATCGATGGAAGTGATTTTATAACTTCATACACAACAATACATGAAGTTTTTGATACGGTAAGAAAAGAGAGACGTCCGTTTATTGTTCACGCAAAAGTTCCTTTATTGGGACACCACACCTCAGGTGTAAGAAAAGAGTGGTATCGTGATGACCTTGAAGAGGCAGCTACTAGAGATCCGTATCCAAAATTAAAGGAGTTATTATTTGCTGAGGGAATTACCGAAAATGAGGTTCAAGTTATTGAACACGAGGTAATGGAACTTGTGAATACTTCCTATACAGATGCGTTGGCTTCTGAGGACCCAAATCCTGAGAGTGTAACAGATTTTATCTTCGCACCAACACCTATAACGGAAGAAAAAGGTGAACGAGAACCGGCAGGGAAGAAGAAGACTGTGATGGTTGATTCAGCACTTTTTGCTGTTCGTGAATTAATGGCAAAACATCCTGAAGCTCTTTTATACGGGCAAGATGTCGGTGGGCGATTAGGAGGGGTATTTCGTGAGGCGGCCACCCTGGCACAAACTTTTGGGGATGATCGCGTATTCAATACACCAATTCAAGAAGCATTTATCATTGGATCTACGGTGGGAATGTCGGCAGTGGGATTAAAACCGATCGTTGAGGTTCAGTTCGCTGATTATATTTGGCCAGGATTGAATCAATTATTTACTGAGGTTTCTCGCTCCTATTATTTATCAAATGGTAAATGGCCGGTGAGTTGTGTGATACGTGTGCCTATAGGTGCGTATGGTTCTGGTGGACCTTACCACTCAAGCAGTGTGGAATCGGTGTTAACCAATATACGTGGAATTAAAGTTGCCTACCCTTCCAACGGCGCTGACTTAAAAGGTTTGATGAAATCAGCTTTTTATGATCCTAATCCGGTGGTTATGTTAGAGCACAAAGGCTTGTACTGGTCTAAAATTCCGGGAACTGAAGGCGCTATGTCCATTGAACCGGATGAAGATTACGTAATTCCATTTGGCAAAGGTAGAAAAGTGCAATTGGCTTCAGAGGAACACGTTAAATCAGGACAAAGTTGTGTTGTTATTACCTACGGAAGAGGGGTGTACTGGGCGATGGAAGCTGCTAAGGACTTTGGTGATCGTGTAGAAATTGTCGATTTGCGTACATTAAATCCACTCGATACGGAGATGATCAACGAAGCTGTTCAAAAACATGGCAAGGTGGTTTTGGTTACTGAGGAGTCTATTGAAGCTTCATTTACGCTTGGATTAGCAGGAAGAATACAGCGCGACAATTTTAAATTCTTAGATGCTCCTGTAGAAATTGTAGGATCGGTCGATACTCCGGCAATTCCTTTGAATTCAACACTTGAGGCAGCTTTGTTGACGAATGCTGCTAAGGTAAAAGAAGCTTTAGAGAAGATCCTAATCTATTGATCAAGGTCGATAAGAAAATGATTTTGACTCTTCATGAGCGGTAATTCTTCAATATTCAATTTATTGAAAGTAATCTGTGCGTTGGTTAGTATCAATGCCGACTTTGGTCTGTTGTATTTGTAGCTTAAGATTTTTTCATGTCCTTCATAATCTCTCAAAGTCAGACTTTTCTCTGATATGTGGAGTTGATAATCCTCCATTTCTCCATCTGCATTTTGGCCGATAAAATATCCATCCTTGTGAATGAAAATTCTTTGATAAGGAAAAGAATATTGATCAGATGTCTCTATTGCATATGCTCCGA
>JBFHIN010000368.1:0-2435 GCA_041596415.1 Crocinitomicaceae bacterium
GCAGGAGAAAGCTGCTTCCGTAAACCGGAAGGAAATAAGAAGCGCCCCTTGGCGTCCATCTTAACTTCAAATTCTCCTACTAAGCCTGCCATGACAATTAATAATGGGTAAAATTAGTGGATTCTTACCACTTTTTACCACCAAAACGTGTGATTGTTGAAAAGTATTACGTTATCTATCGAATATAAGTTACAAAAATAAATAAGTAATTCGCAAGAATAATCATAATTCCAGTGCAATTTTACAATTAGTGGTAAAAAGTGGTATAAAATTCATTCGTTGATAACTTTTGCTAGTTTTCAACAATTTTGAATCCGGTTTTCAACAATGAAATATTTTTCATGGAAAGCTAAGAATGACGTATTTTTGCGGCATGAAAAACGAATTAAAGGGATTGATCTTGTTATTGGTTCTCGCCTGTGTTTGGGGTTCTTCATTTATACTGATGAAAAAAGGTATGTTTGATAGCAACGGGGCCATTCTTTTTACAGACGTACAAGTAGGTGCCTTGCGCATGCTGATCGCTGGCACCGTCCTAATTCCCTTTGCTTTAAAGGCCATTAAAAAGATCGAATCCTACAGAGATCTTTTACTTTTATCTATTGTGGGATTTTGTGGCAACTTCTTTCCTGCTTTTCTTTTCACTTTTGCCGAGAATGGGCTTTCATCCGGATTTGCCGGAATGCTCAATAGCTTCACGCCGATTTTTACGATCCTGATAGGATTTTTCATTTTTAAAACAAGGCTATCGAGCTTACAAGTGCTTGGTGTATTAATTGGAACAACTGGGATTATATTGTTAATGCTTGCAGGTAAACAAATAAGCATGACAGGAACCTGGATGCATATTCTTGCCATCGTTTTAGCGACATTTTTCTATGCCATAAGCCTGAATACCATAAAACACACTTTGCAACATTTTAAGGCTATTGAAATAACCTCATTGGCATTTCTAACCGTTTGGATTCCTTCCTTATTTATCAGCTATCAAGCAAATACTTGGAGCACATTACAAGTTAACCCAAATGCCATGGAAGGCTTAGTTTACATTTCCATTCTAGCGATAGTCGGTACAGCCTTCGCAGTATTGATATTCAACCAAGTCATTAGTTACTCTTCGGCACTTTTCGCCTCGTCTGTCACATATTTCATCCCTGTGGTTGCTGTCATAATCGGCCTCAATTTTAATGAGAAGATCTCACTGCTACAGATTGGAGCCATGATCGTTGTTTTTGCCGGTGTTTTTATCGCTAATTACCTCCCGGCAATAAAAATAAAACTGCAAAACAAAAATATAAGTTGACAATCTTGTGTTATAAACTTTTTTCTTTATCTTTGCCTTCCAATTTTTGAAAATTAACAATTAATAATTAAGCTATATGTACGCAATAGTAGAGATAGCAGGGCAGCAATTTAAGGTGCAAAAAGACCAAAAAATTTACGTCCACAGATTAGCTGCAGAAGCTGGTTCAAAAGTAGAATTTGACCGTGTGCTTTTAGTAGAAAATGGTGGAAACGTAAATGTTGGCGCCCCGGCTATAGCAGGAGCTAAGGTAACTGCTGAAGTAAACAACCACGTAAAGGGTGATAAAGTAATCGTCTTCAGAAAGAAAAGAAGAAAAGGATACAAAAAGAAAAATGGTCATCGCCAAAGTTTTACATCGATCACCATTAAGGACATTAAAGCTTAAACGTATTCCAATTCGTTGGAAATAAAATTTAGAAACAATGGCACATAAGAAAGGAGTCGGTAGTTCGAAAAACGGTCGTGAATCACAAAGTAAGCGACTTGGCGTTAAAATCTTTGGTGGACAAGCTGCAATTGCAGGTAACATCATTATCCGTCAAAGAGGTACACAACACCACCCAGGTGAAAACGTAGGTATTGGTAAAGATCATACACTTTATGCGTTGACTGACGGGGTTGTTGAATTCCGTAAAAAGAAAGACAATCGTTCATTTGTTAGCGTTGTACCTTTCAGTACAACAGAAGCATAGAACATTAAATCTATTAGTAAAAGGCGAGCATTATGTTCGCCTTTTTTTATTTTTAATACCTATCTTCGCAACTTTGAAAAAACATTCAGCATGTTAGAAATTACACGCATCCGAACTGAAAAAGAAGCCATAGCTCAAGCGCTTCTTAAAAGAAATATTGACGCAACATCTACCCTCGATCAGATTTTAGAAACTGACAAGCAATGGAGAGCCGCAAAAACAGAGCTTGAAAATATTTCTGCTGAATTGAACAACCTGGCTAAGCAGATAGGTGAATTTTTCAAACAAGGAAAACAAACCGAAGCTGCCGAACTTAAGGAAAAAACTAGTCAGCTCAAGGATAAAGAAAGTAACCTCAAAAGTTCCGTTCAGGAATATGAACGCATCATAGACGAACTTCTGTACACCATTCCCAATACACCAAACGAGCTAGTACC
>JBFHIN010000369.1:0-2422 GCA_041596415.1 Crocinitomicaceae bacterium
ATCCGGGTAGAAAAAACAACAAATACTTGCCTTTCGACAGGAGCATTATCATTTTAATAAGCGCATTGTAATGCAGTTGAATTGCCTTCATAGTACCGACACGAATATAAGAATTTACTGCAAAAACATCTTTAAAATAGTGTAACTAATCGAAGTAAATGCGACAATGCCAAGAATTAGAAAAGTAATGGAAGTAAATCCCTTCCTTCTTATGACCATATAGTTGATCATTCCTATAGAACTACCGATAAGTAGCGCATATACGATAATCATATTAAAGACGTTTGTTGTGTTGGCATGTAATTTGAAAGTATAAGATCAAATCAAAAAAATAAAGGTATGAAAAGGATGATAAAAATGACATTTTTTATGTGTGTACTGTTCATGGGGAACCAACTCTTGGCGCAGAGTATAGAGAAAGGGAAAAATACACAAGGGGGCATAAAAATGGAGAAAATTCAAAAAACTGATAAGCAAGTTGTTCAACGTACATCAGTACAAAAAAACAGAAATGCTCAAGGTGATAAAGTTCAGGATCTAAAGAAATATGAAGCATTGGAGCAAAAAAAAATGAGGTGAGAACCTCATTTTTTTTTATTCATTAATTCCGAATTGTTCGAAATGATGATTTAAATGTTTGGCATGTAGTTTTCTCCACTGCATGTAATTCAAGGGACCGTAATAGGGATGAACTTCAGTTTGATTTTCATTTATTACGTAGTGATCTTCAAAATCGATCCACTCGAGCAAGAATTCATCGATTGCCAATTCTATTTCTTCGTGGCGCAAGGGTGAATCCTTTGGGGCAAATCCAACTTCAACATTTTTAGCCATGGGTTTGTCAGAATCCAAAAAGGCCTGCATTTTTTCAATTTTATCCTCTGGGATTACTAAACTCAGCTTTGTTTTGCCGGAAGCAATCTTGATTGTATCCGTTAAGTGTTCCACCATTCTTTGGGCCGACATTTCTCCCCATAAAGGTTTTTTGTTCGGGTCAAGGCTATCCAGACGTTGTAAAATGTCTGTGATTTCCATGTTCAAGTAATCCATACTATTTGTTGCCGATTAAGATATTTAAGCTGCTTGGCACGACCTGAATGTTCAAAACATTCTTCACTTTTGATGGCTCGCCGTCGTAATGTGCCATGTTCTGAGAAAGTCTGATCTTCGCTTTTTCAAACGAAATGATCTCAGAAAATTTAGATTTGTGTGATGTCTTTCTGAAAAAACGATAGGCTACACTTGGTGCCGACCAGATCGAGAAAGGTTTAAGGATACACAATTCAATTTTACCATCTGTCACATCTGATTTTGGAGAAACCACAAATCCATTACCAAATTCAGAAGAATTGGCAATTGTACACAGTACTACCGGCATACTTTTGATTTCTCCGTTCATGTCCACAGAGACATTGATCGGATTGTATCGAATGAATTCACGTAAAACTAATTTTACGTAACTCCAGAATCCACGTGAGTGATATTTGTCAAATTTCTTGGCAATCAATGCATCGAAGCCATAACCACCAATTCCTAGGAAAGGTTTGTCGTTTACCAAAACGGTATCCATGCGAATGGAAGCATCTTTGTTGATACATTCTATGGCTTTTGGGATATTGATCGGAATGCCTAAGTGGCGTGCTAATCCGTTTCCTGAACCACAAGGGATGATCGCCATTTTAGTAGTCGAACCGATGAGGGCTGTTCCTACTTCGTGAACTGATCCATCACCTCCCACAGCACATACAATATCTATTCCTTCTTCAGAAGCAGTTTTTGCAAGTGTTGTTGCGTGATTTCTGTGCTTAGTATACACAATGTCGTACTCAAATAGGTCATGATCCAGATGTGTCTCAATAATTTGAGGCAGATCACCTTTTTTCCCGACTCCGGAAATTGGGTTTATTATGAATCTGATCTTTTGTTTCATTTGACCACAGTTTCGTTATGAACCATATCGCGATTATACCGCTGAATGATTGCTTTTACACGATTTTCAACTAAATTACGTTCTTTTTTGTAATAAGAAAGCGAATCTGGCGATTTTTTATCACCACGTGTTGTGAAATCAACCAAATTTCGTGCCTTATCATTCGAAAAAGTATACATGTGATTTTCCGTAAAATAAAAATACGAACCTTCCAAATAGGTAATCGCTTCTCTTTTACCTGAGGTAAATAGAGACTTTCCAAAGGAATAATAAGTTGTCTTAATATTAGTCAGGTCTAAGATGGTAGGCATAATATCCAATTGTTGAAAAATTTGTTGTTTACGTTCTGCCGGAATAAGACCTTTTGGATGGAAAAATGCGATCGGGATCTGATACATCATCTTTCTTTCGTTATATAATGGATTTCCGGAAGCAGAAGTATGATCGGCCACAAGTACAAATAGCGTATTGTTATACCAAGGTTGTTTTTTG
>JBFHIN010000370.1:0-2415 GCA_041596415.1 Crocinitomicaceae bacterium
CGTACGCATGAAATATTGGCTAAACTTCTCAACATCGGAGTAAAACACTATGAAATTCATGAGAAGGTTTTCGATTCTAATACACTTGATCGCCTGCGTTTAAGAGGCTTTGCTACAAGTGATAAAATTGAAGTGTTGGAAAATTATCCGGTAGCGATCATTTCCTTGACAGATGAAGAATTGCAACGTTTCAATTTTCAAAAAGGAGATACTGATGGTCTTGTTAATGTTGCGCTTTCAATAAAAGGTATTATGATGGCCGTGGTTTTTGTTGAACGAGATGGTTTGATAAAGATTTCCTTCCGTTCTAAAGGGAATTGGTACGTGAACCAACTGGCCGCAGATCATTTTGAGGGTGGTGGACATAAATATGCTGCAGGCGGAATTAGCAAAACATCGATGGAAGAAGCCGTGCATAATTTTAAAACATATTTACCTGAATATGCTGCGCATTAATCGTTACTTATTGATTGTTGGTTTGTTGCTTTTTTCTTGTTCTGATCATGAAAATGAGAAGAATACTTCCATTGATTGGGATCAAGAGAAATCGACCAAATTCAATAAAGAATTAGCAGTTGAAGAACAAATTCAGATAAAACTTTTCTTGGAACAACATAAAAGTTGGAAAATGACTCAAACTGGCTCCGGCTTACAATATTACATTTATAAAAAAGGAGATGGCGAACAAGCTAAAGTTGGTGATCTTGCCCAAGTGGAAATGGAAGTGTCACTGCTTGATGGTACAGTGTGCTATAAAACTAATGCTGATGAATACGAAGAGTTTGTCGTAGATAAAAGTAATTTGGAAACTGGGGTTCAGGAAGGCGTGAAATTATTGCAGGTTGGTGACCAAGCGAAGCTTATCATACCAAGTCATTTAGCGCATGGTCTTGTAGGCGATCTGAATAAAATTCCACCGTTAACGGTAATTGTCGTTGATATAAAATTAATAGGTCTAGGAAAATGAAAAAAATAGCGATACTCATTTTACCTTTTGTTCTTTTAGCGTGTTCAACGGAAGCAGTTAAAGAAAAAAAGGCTATAAAAAAGACTCAGGTGTCTAAGAATACACTGGATCAGGAGCATAAAATAGTTGATCAAAAAAAGTTAGATAACGGTATTTCCATTTCCTGGTTCAAAGAGGGTAGTGGTGAGCAAATTAAAACTGGAGATCTTGTGATGATCGACTATAAAGTGAAATTGAAAGACGGTTCTGTGGTGGATGGAAATCACTTGATTAAAAAACCTTCATTCCCTTTTTTAGTTGGATTTAATATGCAGACCAAGGGTTGGGACATTGCTCTCCAAGAGTTGAAAGTTGGAGATTTCGCCGAGATCATCATACCGAGTCCTTTGGCAAGAGGTGAAAAAGGTATCGAAGGATTAATTCCGCCAAACGCTGATAATATTTTGATTATACGAGTGTTAAGTAAACGATCTCCGGATAGAGTGGTTGAAGGTACCAAAGTTTGGATTTTGGAAGAAAATAAAAAGAATAAAACAAAATTTGCAGAGAACAATTCGATTTTGTTTCACGCCATTGCCAGTTCTCCGAGTAAACCGATGTACGTGAATACATTTCGTTCCAATCAGCCATTTTCCTTTAAAACAGGAGATTATGGACTAGTTCCGGGATTGAGAAAAGCGTTAATTAATGCTAAAAAATCGGACCGACTTTACATTCTTGTTCCTTCGAAAGAAGCTTATGGCGCTGATGGTTACCTTGATTTAGTAAAACCTAACGAAGATGTTTTTTACAATATCCTTGTGATGGATGTTGTTAAAAATTAGTGTTTTTAGTAACTTTGGGCGGTTTTTAGAATGAAAAACGCGAATAACTGCGCGATTGAATAAGTAAGTTATGTTGATTAAGGTTCTTTCCTTTGTTTTATTAAGTTTTACTGCAGGTTCTGTTTTTGGACAGACACCTATTGATACTGTTCAGACTCCGAGAGGGGCAATGGTTATCTATTCCAACAGAACTTGGGAGTATCTGAAAGATAAAGATTTCGATGGGATCATGAATCCTCGTATTCACGAACTTGTTTCTGAAAATAAAGATGTTAATTTAGTACAGTACTGGGATAACGATGTATGTTATACTTCAGGACGTCAAAATGATTTGTCAAAACTAAAAGACACAATTTGGCTTTGTGTTCTTGAAGAAGCTCACAGCTCTTTCGTTTCTCCTGTGAATGGTATCGTGACTTCCAGATACGGATATAGAAGTGGTAGACATCATAGTGGAATAGACTTGGACTTGAATACAGGTGACACTGTTCGTGCTGCGTGGTCTGGGAAAGTACGCTATTCAAAATACAATGAAGGTGGATTTGGAAATTTAGTGATTCTGAGACATTACAACGGTTTAGAAACCTTTTATGCACATTTAAGCAAATTACTCGTAGTTCCAGA
>JBFHIN010000371.1:0-2412 GCA_041596415.1 Crocinitomicaceae bacterium
GAGTACAGGCAAACCGAAAATTACCCACGCCGGAAAATTTATTAGTTCATAGTCAATAAAAAGCGTGATCAATAAGGTTATGGAGAAAATGATAAAGCTTCCCCCCAACAACAAATGGATTGGTTTTAAATTCTTCATATTAGTTCCAAAGTATTTCCTACTCCTTGCACGGTACGAATATACTGATATCCTAATTTAGAACGAATTTTTCTAATGTGAACATCAATTCTATGATCACCAACAATAGCCTCGTGACGCTGAACGTTATTTAGAATTTCTTCTCTTGAGAAAACTTTATTTGGTGCACTAATAAGTAGTTCCAGCAGATCAATTTTTTTTTTTGGAACAGATAGGTTTGAGTGTCCATTATGATAACAACCTTGTCTCGATCGATTATAATTCCTGGATCATTTGATTCCAATTCATTACCCAGTTCAAATTATATCTTCGAAGTAAACTAGCGATCTTACAAATGCAATTACAGGCTATTTAATTTTTGAAAGTTGACGAATGCTTGCGCCTTTTTCAATGCATTTCATTATTAGGTATCATCGCAACCAAAGATACTTAAGATGGATTGTCTTTTTTTGTCATTTCAATGCTGTCTTGCCAGTCTTTAGAATTAAAAATGGCAATCCCTTTTTCTTTAAATTTTGTGGAATGCCTTCCCGAATACCCACCTCTACGTCATTTACTAAAATTGTTTTTTTACGCATGAATCTTAATTTTTTTGATAAAAAAAGGGAGGGAATTCATAGAATCCCCTCCCTTTTAGCAAGTAAATTTAGTTTAGTTATTTACCAATAACTTTTTAGCAATTTTCTCATTGTTACCTGTAGTAAACACAACATTGTACAATCCATTTTCAAGTGTAGCTGTATTGAAGTTAAATGTGTTTTCTCCTTCATTTACAAAAGTGTTTTGAACACTAACAACTTTACCGCTGTTATCTACAATTGAAATCTGAATAGTATTTGACTCATGAGAATTCAATGAAATTGTCAAATTTTCTTTTGCAGGGTTAGGGAAAAGTTTGATACCGGAAACTGAAGTTAATTCTTCGATTCCAACAATGTTAACAGTTACACTGAAAGTATAATCAACTGAACAAGATCCTCTGTACGCTGTTAAAACAACTGTATATGTTCCAGAAGAAGCATATTGATGAGTTGGTGAAGTTGCAGATGAATTATTCCCATCACCGAAATCCCAAGAATAAGAAGTAGCACCAGTTGAAAAGTTATTGAAATAAGTTAAACCATCAACTGCAGACCATGCGTTTGCGCCAGCAGTGAATCCGTAATTTGGAGAGTTGTAGTTTTCGTTTTGTGGATCAAAAACTGACCAACATTGTGTCCAGTCATTTGTTCCATCGAATGCACCACGGTAAGTAGTTACTTCAAAGAATGAATTGTTTAAGTTAGGAGAACTGAAATCAGCTCCGGTCAACACAGGCGAACCCGCTTGCAATAAGAAATTAGGATTCGTGTAGCTATAAGCATTAACTGCCATAATACTTTGTGGACTTGGAAGAGTTGTGTTTCCATTCGTATTAAACCAATTTCTCATTCCGAAAGTTAATCCCGTTGAGTCTAGATCTTGAGTACATCCAGCAATTACATTGTTTTTAAACTGAAGGGATCCTGTTGAAGCATTATTTCCGGTTGTAGCACCGTCAATTTTCAAACCAACTGGGAATCCAGAGAAAAACGAATTATAAGTACAAAGCGAAGAGCTTCTACGGATATGCGCAGCTCTTTTGTAGTTTGAATTGTATCCGGTGCTTCCTGGGGTTTGCATTGGTCCGAAAATGGAAACATTAGAAAAGATCGGTTTGGTCAACGGTCCATTTGTAGTTCCTGTTGCATCGTTATCTGATTCGAATCCGTTAGATCCTGAAATATCAGCCACTAGTGAATCTGAAATTCCTACAGCGAACTGTACTCTACCCGTATAACCATAATCTGTATCAAACATATCGTCTAAGGTTTTGTTAGCGATCAAGTGTTTACAGTTTACTGTACCTCCAAAAAACTCAAATGCGTCATCACCTCCGTAACTTACTTGTACATAATCAATTGTAGTACCAAGGCCAATAGCTCCCAAAGTCAAGCCGTTTGTTTCGTTGTTTGGTTGGTATGCTATTCCGGCAAATTCAATGCGCACGTATTTCAAAATACCAGAGTTGTCATTAACGTCAGTTCCACCGTACAAACCTTTCACTGGGTCAATACCTCCTTCTGCTAATCGAGATCCTGCAGGATCATTTATAGGTGCTCTCCCACAAAGAATGATTCCTCCCCAGTCTCCCGCTGCCCTTGAGCCGGCTGGTTGAGACGAAGTGAAAACAATTGGTTGGTTATATGTTCCTTCCGCCATGATTTTCGCTCCACGAGATATAACCAATGTTGC
>JBFHIN010000372.1:0-2407 GCA_041596415.1 Crocinitomicaceae bacterium
TATTTTCTTGCGTAATAAAAACGCTGGATCAGCAACGTAATCGCGCATAACGTGATAGTTAAACAACGAAAGATCTTGTAAGGCATCACCATCGGGTTTGCGCTCAATATTATACTCTTCAAATATTTTTTTCCAATCGCCTTTGTGCTTTTGCATCAACTCCCACAGCACAGTACAATCTTCGAATCCTGCATTCATTCCCTGCCCATAAAATGGTACAGTTGCGTGCGCTGCATCTCCCATTAAGGCAGTTTTTCCATACGTCCATGGATGACAGCGGATGATTGCGAGTGAAGAAAGCGGATGATCTTCCCATGCATCAGCAATATCCGGCATCATTGCATAAAAATCCGGGAAAGTACTCTGGAAGAAATCATTCACGTCTTTTTTGCTTTTCAATTTATCGAATGAATTTTCGTCACCCTCATGTGGCATAAACAATGTACACGTAAAACTACCGTCTTCGTTGGCCAATGCAATCAACATAAAACGACCTCTTGGCCAAATGTGCAGGGCATTTTTGTCCATTTTATAGGTTCCATCAGGATTTGCCGGTAGTAAGATCTCACGGTAACCATCGCTGATGAAATTTTGACTGTAATTGAAGCGATCCAACTTTTGCATGGATTTGTAACGAACTGCGCTAAATGCACCATCGGCTGCGAAAACCAAATCTGCCTTAGCTTCAATCTCCTCGCCATTTTCTGTGTTTTTTAGATAAACGATACCCTCTTCGAGGTTTACGCGCTGACACTCATGGTTGTAAAATATCGTTGCATTTCCATAATTCTCTGCAATATCCATCATGGTGGCGTTTACCTTACCACGCGAAACAGAAAAAATAGCTTGTCCCTCTTTCCCATATGGTTGATACGTAAGGTTTCCTTCCATATCGTGCATCGTACGTCCATACATTGGAATAGCGATCTTTCTGATCTCATCTCCAACACCTACTGCATCAAGTGCTTTCCATCCGCGTGTTGAAAGGGCCAAGTTGATCGATTTTCCGGCAGAAATTTCAGCTTTACGGATGTCGGAGCGACGTTCATAGATCGTTACTTTATATCCTGCTTTTGAAAGGTACACGGCCCAAAGGGAACCCACCAATCCTGCTCCAACTATTATCGCATTCTTTTCCATACTTAAATTATTTTTTCCGCCATTCACGTGAATACGGCGTTTCAAAAAACGTATTTCGTTGTCTTTCTTTTTGCTTCTTTTTGTGATACGCGTTTGATGCTCTCCAAACTACGATTCCTCCTATTAGCACTGCTATGGCTTGTATAGCAATATTTACATACATAGACGTTTGTTCCAGTTCGCCTGAAAATTTCACTTGTATCAACTGTTGAATGGTTAGTTCGTCCATATCCTCAAACTATTGAATTGCTTCTTGTAATAAGTGACCAAACCAGAAACAATCTTCGAAAGAATTGTATAAAGGTGCCGGAGCTACTCGAATAACGTTCGGCTCTCTCCAGTCGGCCACCACGCCCAGATCAGAAAGCGCATCAAAAAGTGCTTTTCCCTGACCTTTTGCCATGATCGACAATTGTGCTCCCCTTTTTGTTTTATCGCGTGGCGTTATCAATTCGAAGGTACATCTTTCTTTGTTTTTTTCTGAAATATCATCAATAACAAATTCCAAAAATGCCGTCATCAAATCTCTTTTGGCACCAATTCGGTCCATTCCTGCCTCGTCAAAAATTTCAAGTGACGCCAAATGCGCTGCCATTCCAAGAATAGGTGCATTACTCAACTGCCAGCCTTCCGCTCCGGGCATAGGGTGAAATCCGGGCTCCATCAAAAATCGAGTCGATTTATCGTGTCCCCACCAGCCGGCAAAACGAGGAAGATCTGCATTATGTGCATGTCGCTCATGAACGAACAGCCCGCTAACTCCTCCAGGCGATGAGTTCAAGTATTTATATCCACACCAGGCAGCAAAATCTACTCCCCAGTCGTGTAGTTTTAAATTTATATTTCCTGCAGCATGGGCAAGATCGAATCCCACCTTCGCACCAACGGCATGCCCTGCCTTGGTGATCGATTCCATATCGAACAACTGGCCGGTATAATAGTTCACTCCTCCGATAAGCACGAGCGCTAACTCATCACCCAACTCATCAATTTTAGCTAAAATATCCTCTTCTCGAATCAATTGTTCGCCCGGTCTTGGGGCTACTTCTACCAAATCTTCGTGCATATTCAAACCATGAAACTTCACTTGCGATTCTAATGCGTATTGGTCACTAGGAAATGCTTTGGCCTCACAAAGAATTTTCTTTCGCTTACCCTCGGGACGGTAGAATGAAACCATCAATAAATGTAAATTGGTGGTAAGGGAATGCGTGATCACCACCTCAAGGGGCAGTGCACCCACCACACGAGCCGCCATTTCGGTCAA
>JBFHIN010000373.1:0-2407 GCA_041596415.1 Crocinitomicaceae bacterium
GGCAATTCAATTTTCATCCGGAAGTTATTACTTCTTTGAGGCTTCTGTGACAGGTCTAAATCCTAATCAACCGGTTTGGGTGTATACTTGGAATGATAGTAACAAAGATTTTAATTATAACGTACAGGCCGTTGGAGCGGCACCCGCTTCTAACCAATCTTGTCCTGGTGTAACCGCTAGTGGGCAGGCATGTAATCTTGGTGCTGTCGGTGGATCATTTACGACCCCAGGAGGTGCAGGAGTAGCTTGTGGTGGAGGTAGTTGGGGATCAAATGAGAACACCACTTTTTACTCATTCACAGCAAGTGCAACAAGCGCCTCATTATTAATTAGTGGTATAACTTGTAATAGTGGTACAAGTGGAGCAGCACAATTTGCTGTGTGGACTAGCTGTGCTAGCATTGGATCTTATGGTGGAGGATCAGGTTTCCTTGGATGTGCTGTGGGTACTGCAACGTTAAATTTATCACCGCTTACGGTGGGTCAAACATACTACATTGTTGCCGATGGTTATGCTGGTAACAACTGTAAATGGAACTTTAGTGGAACAGGAATAGCGCTTCCAATAGAAATGGGAGAGTTTTCTGCAGTGCACATGGGGAGAACAGTAGATTTGACATGGACGACAGCATCAGAAATCAATAATGATTATTTTACAATTCAAAGAACCAGAGATGGTGTCTCTTTTGAAGACCTTGGAAAGGTAAAAGGTGCCGGAAATTCAACGTCTGAAATTTCTTATACGTTCAAGGATGAAAAACCATATTCGGGTGTAAGTTATTACCGCATTAAGCAGACGAATTATGACGGTAATTATTCATACACTGAATTAAGAACAGTGAGTTCACAAGATCTTAGTTTGAATATCGTTCCTAACCCTACAAACAGTGATATAACATTGTCATACAATTTATCAAAAGCTGAAACAGTTATTGTAAAAATATTTGATAACAGTGGTTTGTTGCTGCTGGAAAAAGAGATAAAAAGTTCGAAGGGACAAAATCTTGAATTCCTTGATTTATCCGTAGTAAATAATGGTGTATACCATTTAATGTTAATTACTGAAAAGGAGGTAATCAATAAGAAATTCACGAAATTATAAGTAGAATATGCTACATGAGAAAAAGCTGTCTGAAGGGCAGCTTTTTTTATTTCTATCAATTTAGAGGATAATTTTTCTAACTAACTATCTTTGTTGATTAAATAAAACACGAATGTACAGAACGCATACTTGTGGCGAATTGCGCCTTGAACACGTAGGAAATGAAGTTACCCTTGCCGGATGGGTGCAGCGCTCCAGAGATCTTGGAGGAATGACTTTTGTTGATCTGAGAGATCGCTATGGCATAACACAATTGGCTTTTAATCTTGAAGACAACGAAGAATTGTGTTTGCGTGCCCGCAAATTGGGTCGTGAATTTGTGATTCAAGTTAAAGGAAAAGTGATTGAGCGTTCAAGTAAAAATAAAAATTTAGCTACCGGAGAAATCGAAATCGTTGTTCATGAACTTAAAATCTTGAATGCGGCTAAACTTCCTCCGTTTACCATAGAAGATGAAACGGATGGAGGTGATGAGCTTCGTATGCAGTATCGTTATTTGGATCTGCGCAGAAATCCTGTTCAACAGAAGTTGATTCAACGGAACCAAGTAGCCCTTGAGACAAGAATCTATTTAAATGCTCAAGGATTCATGGATGTAGAAACACCTGTTTTGATCAAATCTACACCGGAAGGCGCACGCGATTTTGTTGTGCCCAGCCGAATGAATGAAGGTCAATTTTACGCATTGCCTCAATCGCCACAAACGTTTAAGCAGTTGCTTATGGTATCTGGATTTGACCGTTATTACCAGATTGTAAAGTGTTTTAGAGATGAGGACCTTAGAGCAGATCGTCAGCCGGAATTCACGCAGATAGACTGTGAAATGGCTTTCGTTGAACAAGAGGATGTATTGAATACTTTTGAAGGCTTGATCAAACATTTGTTCAAAAAGGTAAAAGGTATTGAACTGGAGGATGAATTTCCTAGAATCAGCTATGCTGAAGCAATGAGTCGCTATGGATCTGATAAACCGGATATCCGATTCGACATGCAATTCGTTTACTTAAATGAACTGGCACAAGGTTATGGCTTTTCAATCTTTGACGATGCGGAGTCAATTATTGCTATAAACGCCCAAGATTGTGTTGAATATACCCGTAAGCAGATCGATGAATTGACCGACTTTGTTAAGCGTCCGCAAATTGGAGCGAAAGGAATGGTATATGTGAGATGTAATGCGGATGGAACGTACAAATCTTCAGTCGATAAATTTTACACTCAAGAAGTTTTAGCTGCTTGGGCTGAAAAAGCGAATGCCAAGGCGGGAGATCTTCTCTTGATCCTAAGCGGTGATCTGGAAAAGAC
>JBFHIN010000374.1:0-2405 GCA_041596415.1 Crocinitomicaceae bacterium
AGGTGATAAAGAATTTCAATACCTAAACTTAAGTCTGGGTTATGGTTTATGTTCGTATGGTGATAATTTGATGTTTCAAGATTCCACATGGAGCCATTACGGTGGGTTTACCGCGCATCAGATTCAGTTGAAAGCGGCAGGTCAAATGAAGTGGTTAAAGATGTCGGCCAATTACAATTATTCATTTACGCCGAAATCTGTCCAATGGATTCCGGATCACAGACTAACACTTCGTTTTTTTGCTCAAGGAAATTTATTCAAGGCAAAAAAAATGAAAGCTCAAATTGGATCTGACCTAATCCTCTTATCAGCTTACGATAAATTATCCATTTACGCTCCTTTAAATGTGTTTTTAATACAGTCAGGGGATATTCAACTAAGTACGAGAGGAAATTACTTTTTAAACCTTTTTGGAGGTTTTCAGATTGATGATTTTAAATTTTTTGTACGTGTAGAAAACATCAATGCATTGTGGGGTGATCCTCTTCAAAAAGTCCAATACAACTATTTAGTTCCAGGAATGCAATTTCGATTGGGAATAACTTGGGACTTTTTTAACTAATTACTGATTTTATTGAATTAGGTTTAAGGAACGACTGAAAACGAATCTGTATAAAACGTCGAAAGGAGCAAAACAGGCGTTTCACTCCTTTCAAACCTAACCTAACCTACCTTTTACAACTAAACCTAGGCAAATCTAATTTATTTCGTCAATATTCCAAAATTTTCGGACATTTTTTTTGGTTTCTGAACGGGTTGTTTTTAATTCTCGTTTTTAACCCTATGAACGTTAGATGAAAACAATCAATTTTTAAAACTAAATTTCTTTTCTGAATATGTATATTTGACCCCAAAATTGTAAAAAGCATGAATTTATTAGAAAATAAAGTGGTTCTTATCACTGGAGCTTCGAGAGGAATTGGTAAGGCTATAGCTCAAGAATGTGTTAAGCAAGGAGCTAAAGTTGCGTTTACTTATCTTTCATCTGATGAAAAAGCAAGAGCACTTGAGACTGAGTTAACTTCGAATGGAGGAGAAGCAAAAGGATTTAAAAGTGACGCTGCAGATTATGATCAAGCTATGAAATTGATTGATGACGTTGTTGAAGTTTACGGTAAGATTGATGTTCTAGTGAATAATGCAGGAATTACCAGAGATACATTACTCATGAGAATGAGTGAAGAACAATGGGACGAGGTGATTAACACTAATTTAAAATCAGCTTTTAATCTTACAAAAGCAGTTATTAAACCTATGCTTAAGGCAAAATCAGGATCTATCATCAATATGTCATCCGTTGTAGGTGTGAGTGGAAATGCTGGTCAAGCGAACTACGCAGCTTCGAAAGCAGGATTGTTAGGGTTTACTAAATCGGTAGCTCAAGAGTTAGGCTCTAGAAACATCCGTTGTAATGCTATCGCTCCAGGATTTATTGAAACAGAAATGACTGATGTTTTGGATCCAAAAGTTGTGCAAGAATGGAGGAATTCAATTCCATTAAAACGTGGAGGCTCTCCTGAGGATGTTGCGAATTTAACAGTTTTCCTCGGTTCAGATATGTCTGCATATATAACCGGACAAACGATAAATGTTTGTGGAGGTATGCTTATGTAATATTCAAAGAAACAATAAAAAAAGCCACTGGATCAATTCAGTGGCTTTTTTATTTTATCGTTATAATATTCTATTGTTTTGATAAACTTTTTCAACCAATTGTAATAAAGTGTTACAAACAAGAATGCTGCAAAAAGCCAAAGAATTATGATGTTTGTCCAAAATGTGCTGAGCTTAACACCCATTACACTTTTGTAGGGGGAGAAATAATGTGCATGAAAGAGAGGTACGTTCTCAGAAGATAAGTAAATAGGATTGTCCTTACGGTACAATTGATTATTATACACTAAAATTTTATTGGACTCCAAGCGATTAGTAACGATGTCCTGTAATGCCTCGTTAACCACTTCATTTCGTGCATTTTGATAATTTTCGATTCCCATTTTTCGTTTTAGGGCCTCAATATTATCGTTTTGTTCATTGAACTCTAGAATATACTGATTTTTTAAAATCGAAAGAAAATCTGCTATTTCTAACGTCGAAATATATTTATTGGTCTTAGGAACTTTGGAGAGAATTTCCAGGCATTGATTACACGCAAGATTTGACCAGATTTTTTGTTCCTTTTTTATTTCGTTTGATAATATTTCAGCGGCAACAATCCGCTCTTTTACACTACTATCCGTATTGTTTATCACTTGTAAATAGTGATTCATTTCCGGTAACCAAAAGTCCTTTTTCCAGGCAGCATCGTATTTTTTTTGGTTTATTTCGAAGAATTTTTGCTCTAATTGATTATCCACAGATTGCACAACGCAAATTGCTTCGTATGACCATCTGGAAACCATTAA
>JBFHIN010000375.1:0-2403 GCA_041596415.1 Crocinitomicaceae bacterium
ATACTCGTAATGAACGAACAGTTGATTGAGGAAGTGGTTATTAGCGGTAACCTAAAAGAAATAAACAAACTTCAAAGTACCGTACCAGTTGAAATATACAACCCTGTTTTCTTCAAAAAGAATCCAACTTCCAATATATACGAAGCACTTCAGAATATTAATGGCGTTCGTCCGCAGGTAAATTGTAACATTTGCAATACCGGCGACATTCACATAAATGGTTTAGAAGGGCCCTATTCCATGGTATTGATTGATGGAATGCCAATAGTCAGTAATTTGTCGACCGTCTATGGACTTTCAGGAATCCCGAATTCATTGGTGGAACGCATTGAAATTATTCGTGGTCCTTCTTCATCACTCTATGGAAGTGAAGCCATCGGAGGTGTAATTAATATCATTACTAAATCACCGGAAAAAGCGCCACATTTCTCTCTTGATTATTTTGGAACGTCTTGGTCTGAACACAACGTAGACCTTGGATACGGGCAAAAGTTGGGTAAAAAATGGAATTCCTTAACTGGTCTGAATTATTTCAATTACGACAATCCAATCGATAATAACAATGACAATTTCACGGATATAACACTACAAAAACGAATTTCTGTGTTTGAGAAAATCGCCATGAAAAGACCAGAAAATAGAGCATTTAGTTTGGGAGGAAGATATTTTTATGAAGACAGATATGGTGGTGAACTTAACTGGTCACCGCAATTCAGAGGTACAGACTCGATATATGCTGAGAGCATTTACACAAAACGCGTCGAGCTTTTTGGTAATTACCAATTGCCTGTAAGAGAGAAAATATTTTTAAACGCCTCCTTTACAAGTCATTCACAAAACAGCTATTACGGCACAACGTCTTTCATGGCTGATCAGCGGGTATTTTTTACACAACTAACCTATTTCAAAACGATCAAAAGACATGATTTTGTACTCGGAAGTTCATATCGCAGAACTTATTATGATGACAACACACCTGCAACGGCAACTTTCGATTCTTTAAACCCGAAAAACAATCCTAACTTGATTAATTTGCCAGGGATTTTTGTGCAAGATGACTGGAGTATCCACGATAAACATAAGATCCTTTTGGGAGCGAGACTTGATCATTCAGACATTCATGGTGCCATTTTTACGCCAAGAATAGGATACAAGTACATGATCAACAAAAGCCATTTAATACGACTCAATGCGGGTACAGGATACCGTGTAGTGTCTGTTTTTACAGAAGATCACGCAGCGCTGACAGGCGCAAGGGAAACGTTTATTTCAGAAGAACTCAGACCTGAACAGTCGTTCAACGTCAATATTAATTATTACGGAACAGTCTATTTTAAAAATGGTTCATTGTTTAAGATCGATGTGAGTCCTTTTTACACCTATTTCACCAATAAGATCATACCTGATTACCTTACGGATGTCAATAAAATAATTTATGCCAACAGCAAAGGATACGCTGAAAGCATGGGGATAAGTATAAATAATGAATTTAGATCCAGTGCCTGGAAAGTAATATTAGGCGCTACATTGATGGATGTCAGCACCACAGAAAACGGTGAAAAAACCCGTCAATTATTAACCGAAAGATTTACGGGAACATGGACAATCACTTACTCTTTCCAAAAATTCCCCCTAGAAATTGATTACACGGGAAATGTTTTCAGCCCTATGATATTACCTCTTTTAGGACCACTTGATCCTAGACCGGAATTCTCTCCATGGTATTCCATTCAGAATATTCAGGCCCAATATAAATTCAGTGATAAATTCGAATTATTCGTTGGTGTAAAAAACTTATTGAACTGGACACCTGGAAAAAAATTGCCGTTTTTAATAGCACGATCAGAGGACCCGTTCGATAAAAATGTTTCTTTTGATCAAGATGGAACGCCCTTATCTACGGCTAATAATCCATACGCCCTTACATTCGATCCTAGCTACGTATATGCTGCCAATCAAGGAATACGCATGTTTGCCGGATTCCGTTATTTGATCAAATAATTGGGTTCTTCTAGAAGCGGCAAGAATTTCTGCTTTGCTTGATTTCTTGTTAGACCATTGAAATGCCACCATTCAGAAGGAATATTCGAAAATCCTTGACTGCGCATTACCTCACGCAGTAATTTTCTGTTCTCAATTTGATTAGGTGTCAACATTCCCTTTTCAAGATAAAATTGCTCATAGCTAGGATATGCAATTGTGCCAACTTCATCGTATTTGGCTCCCATGTCTAGTACCTTTCTATGAGTCGTACAAATGGTAATATCCACTGCGGCACCATAGTTATGCAAGCTGCGATTTTTTGGATTGGAAACGAATTTCCCCCTTTCTGCAACGGGAATCGTATCAAGGGCATTCCACATTTGTTGCTGTACAGAAACAGGACGCACCGCGTCATAGATC
>JBFHIN010000376.1:0-2399 GCA_041596415.1 Crocinitomicaceae bacterium
GGTGATGTAAACTCTAATCCACCTACAAATGCTTACGTTGACACCTTACTGACCAATTCTTCGGGTTTTGCAGAATTTAATCTTCAAGAATACTTTGATGCAGCAGGAAAAGACAATTCAGTGGCCTATTTTGACGTTATTGCTAAAAAAGATGGAAAGGAGGGTAACGCCTATGTTCGATGCAGAGCACACACAACTTCAGTAGAAACTATTTTCCTTTCCAATTAAACCTTCACAGATATGAACAATGTAAATCGCATACTTTTATTTTCTTTTCTTGCTCTTATAGGACTGAGTGTTTCGGTAAGCTGCAGAAAAAAGAAAGACACCATCGCCATTATTTATGTAAAAGATGTTGCTGACCAACCAGTTGCAGGTGCACGTGTTGTATTATACGGTCAATCTACAACGGGGCAGCCTTCTAGTGTTGTTTTGTACGATACAACTCAATCAAATTCTTCTGGTGAGGCAAAATTCAACTTCAATGACGTTTATCAGTTGGGTCAGGCTGGTGTTGCTGTTTTGAACATCGAAGCATATAAAGATGGGGCTATCGGTGAAGGTATCATCAAGATCGAACAGGAAACGACATCAACAGCGACTGTTTATATACAGTAATTCTGAACTATTCATAAAATGAAAAAGCGGGAATCTACCCGCTTTTTTTATTTTACACAATTTCGTTTCAGATCGTCTGTTCAGAATAATGGATTTCTGATTCTGCAACAAGAGCGTCGCCTCGCATACGTAAGAAGAGTTGAATGAGAGCAACAACATCTTTTTCACAATAAATCTTAATCCTTTCCAGATCATTTTCTTCGAAATAAACACGTGCCACATCAGCTCCAGAAATATCATCCTTTGGTGTTGGAATTTTGAAAACATGACAAAGTAAGGCCAATGAAGTATAAGCCTTGAAATCACCAAACTTCCACAACTCCATGGTGTCTAGGTGGTTGATTTCCCATGGTTTTTTACCTGCAATATCAAGAATTTCAGGAAGTTTTATTCCATGAATAAGCATTCTTCTACAGATGTAAGGGAAATCGAATTCCTTAGCATTGTGTCCGCATAGGATATGATTGGGCGTATTGTAATGCTCTTCCAATAAATTTTTAAACTGCTTGAGCAGTGTTTCCTCGTCATGGTGATAGAAGGACTTCATGCGGATCACCTTACCGGTTGATGTCGAATGAACAAATCCTACGGAAATACATACAATTTTTCCAAACTCAGCATAAATTCCCGCACGATCATTGTATATCTCTTCATAGGAATAATCTTCCTTTTTCATAAATCGAGTCTTCTGTTCAAAAAGCTCCTTGGTCTTGGGGTCAACTTCTTCGAAGACATAATTTTGCGGTACTGTTTCAATATCTAAAAACAGCACTTTTTCCAGTGAAATTCTTTCTAACATATAAATAGCATTCTACTTGAAGATAATTAAAAAATTGTTATTTACGGATAAAAGAGGCAATTTTGTCTGAACGATATTTTATGGCAGAAGAACTGGTAAAAATTGAAGGAACCAAGCAACAGCAGTACGCTGAGCTCTTACCCCAAATAGAGTCTTTGATCTCCTATGAAACTGATTTGATCGCCAATTTGGCAAATGTATGTGCTGTGCTCAAGGAACAGTTTGGGTTTTTATGGGTTGGTTTTTATCTTGTAAAAGATGAGGAGTTGGTTTTGGGTCCATTTCAGGGACCCATTGCATGCACTAGAATTTCATACGATAAAGGTGTTTGTGGAAAATCATGGGCTTTAAAACAAACGCTAGTTGTACCAGACGTGGAACAATTTCCTGGTCACATTGCTTGTAGCTCAAGATCAAAAAGTGAAATTGTAGTGCCACTTATTAAAAATGGTGAAGTCGTTGCTGTACTGGATGTAGATAGTGAACATCTGGCAACCTTTGACCAAACAGACGAACATTTTCTCACAAAATTGTGTGCATGCATTTCAGAGAAGTTTTAGTTTTTTGCATCGGTCTTTTACTACTTTCGAGCTGTGCACAGATTGGAACACTTAGTGGTGGCGAAGTTGATCAAAAGGCTCCACAACTTGTTCCTGAAAAAACCTATCCTGCAAATCAAAGTGTTAATTTCGATGGAAAAAAAATAACACTCTCTTTTGATGAATTCATTCAATTGAACAACCCGAATCAAACGTGCGTTGTTGTACCGGGACATTTACATCCAAAATTTTCTTTGCGTAAAAAAACAGTTGCCATTTCTTGGGATGAAGATCTAAAACCTAACACCACCTATGCTTTTTATTTCAACGGTACTTTTCAGGATGTTACTGAAAAGAATGATTCATTAATGACTTTCGTCTTTTCTACCGGAAACGAAATTGATTCGTTGGAATACAAAGTTCAGGTTGTTGATGCGCTTAAA
>JBFHIN010000377.1:0-2397 GCA_041596415.1 Crocinitomicaceae bacterium
GTAGTGTTTCCCTGTTGTTTACAAAAGTCAAGCAATTTAGCGACCTTGTTTTCTACTTTGTACACCTCGTAGCTGAGGTTATCTCTAACAAAAGATTTTTCGTGTATACGAACATCCTTTAATGCTAATTTTGATATGATTTCGTCCTTAACAGGTTGTGTTGCAGTAGCGGTAACCGCAATAACGGGGACTTTTGGATGTAATTCTCTTAAACGTTTGATTTCCATAAAAGAAGGACGAAAATCATGTCCCCATTCTGATATACAATGCGCTTCATCCACAACGATCAAACCCACATTCATTTGTTTAAAGCGCTCAATGAACAGTTTGGATTGGATGCGTTCCGGAGAAGTGTAAAGAAAATCGACTGCACCGAATCGGGCGTTGTCCAGAATAATGTCAATTTCTTTGTAAGACATTCCCGAGACAATGGCTTTCGCACGAATACCTTTTCTGGATAGTTGATCCACTTGATCTTGCATCAGGGCAATTAGAGGAGAAATAACAACTGTTAATCCTTCGCGGGCAATACCGGGAACTTGAAAACAGATAGATTTACCTCCACCGGTAGGCAATAACGCCAATGTATCATGTCCATAGATGACATCGTCGACAATCTCCTCCTGCATCGGACGAAAGTGATCAAAGCCCCAATACTTCTTTAATATTTCCCTGCTTTTCTCCATGAATCACACCCTCAAAATTAGTGAAATAATTTTCTTGGTAGATACCAATAAATTTGAATGCTCAATCATTCTCATTATATTCGCGTCACGAAACACAACGATTTTATGTTACAAGAAACTATTTCAGTGAAAATCACGCCTACAAGTTCAAGCAGAATTAATGAAGTGGATTGGGAAAACCTTCCATTTGGAAAGATTTTTTCTGATCACATGTTGGTGATGGATTATGAAGACGGCGAGTGGAAACAGCCTGAGATAGTACCTTTCGGTAATTTGTCGTTTCATCCTGCAACTTCGGCCATTCATTATGGCCAATCTATTTTTGAAGGGATGAAGGCGTACAAAACTTCCAAGGGTGATATTCAAATTTTTAGACCCGATATGAATGCAAACCGTTTCAAGGAATCTTGTGAACGTATGTGTATGCCAACCATTTCTTCGGAAGTTTTTGTTGAATTGATCCGTAAGGTGGTTGAAGTGGATGAGCAGTGGATCCCAAACAAGGAAGGATATTCGTTATACATCCGTCCTTTTATGTTTGCAACAGATGAATTTATTGGTATTAAACCCTCAGAAACCTATAAGTTCATGATCTTTACTTGTCCGGTGGGCGCTTATTATTCGGATCCAGTAAATGTTAAGATCGAAGAACATTATACACGTGCCGCAGAAGGTGGCGTAGGTAGAGCTAAAACTGCAGGAAATTATGGTGCTTCATTGCTGCCGGCGAAAATAGCGCAAGCAGAAGGATTTCATCAGCTTTTATGGACAGATAGCAAAGAACACAAGTTTATCGAGGAATCGGGTACTATGAACGTTGTTTTCATAATCGATGATGTAATTATTTCCCCTTCGGAAGAAACTGACACTATATTAAGAGGAATTACTAAGCGCTCTGTTTTGGATATAGCTAGAAGCTGGGGGATAAAAGTTGAAGAACGTAAAGTATCAGTTGAAGAAATTATCACTGCAATTAAAGAAGGTAGACTTCAGGATGCATTTGGTGCAGGTACTGCGGCTACGATAGCGCCAATTGCAAAAATTGGATACAGAAACGAATTATTTGAATTACCGTCACCAGAAACAAGAACGGTATCTAAAAAAATAAAAGCGTATTTGGATGATCTAAAAGACGGAAAAGTAGAAGACACCTTCGGATGGTGTTACAAAGTATAAGGAAAAGCTTCTCAATGAGAAGCTTTTTTTATGGAATATTTCGTTACTTGCATCTTGAAAGAAAAACTATGCGAAATCTCTTACTTATTTTCCTTTGCGTATTTTCATTTTTAACCAACTCTTTCGGGCAAAAAGATTCCTTGATCATCAAAATTGAATTAACGGATAAATCATTTAAAGAGGCTATTCCTAACGTTAATTCAAGCTTTAAATGGGGGGATCGATCAATCTTTAAACATTCTAATCCTAAAGGTATCATTTGGCTTAAGGTTCCTATCGATATTTCGCTGGAATATTCCTTTTCGCATCCCTTGTATGAATCGCTGAACGGAACAAAAAAGATCAGCGCGAAAAATGCTATGGATACCCTTTTATTGAGTTTTGAAATGTTTCAGATCAAAAACCAAAATTTTAAAGAAGTCGTAGTTAAAGCTCCAGGAGTTCCCGATACTGTTTTTCAATCAAAAAGATTAAGCGTATCTGATTTCGAAATCCTCAATAACGGTAATTTAATGCTGCTGGTCTATCCAAAACA
>JBFHIN010000378.1:0-2396 GCA_041596415.1 Crocinitomicaceae bacterium
AAACTTATCAATCCTAAGCCCAACGTGATCGTAAGACCTGTGAATACAATATCCTGCGCTTCTTCATGCTTTTTCGGAAGTGCAATTGCCAGTTCAAGCCTCCCTGTTGCGATAATCCCCAAAACTCCAACAATTGCCATAAAATTGGCCAGAACAGCGAATTCTACCGGTGAAAATATACGGGCTAAAATTGGCGCTAAAATAAATGGTACTACTTGGCTTACAGTATTACCACTCAGCATTGTCAAGAAATTCTTATAATAGACTTTATTCTGCGTCATGCTTAACTAAAGTATAAGAATTGAATATAAGCATTAACGGCAAAAACAACCAATGAATTTCAAAATACAAATAGCTTGAAGTCATCATCCAAATGAAGGGAAGAAAAAGAAAAAACAATAAAAGCCAAGGTTCCTGAGTAAAATTCGTCTTTATGTTTTTGACGTAATTGAACAAAATATAAGCTAAAAATCCAAAATAGCACCAAGCCAAAATTCCGTATTGACTCACAATTTCAATAATGAAATTATGCGGTGAGTGCAAAGTATGTGTAGTATAAAGTGTTTCTTTGCGTTCATGTTTCTGTCGAAATTCTCCCGGACCAATACCCAGTACAGGATTAGACTTTATAAATTCCAGTCCGTTTAACAACAGGTTTTTTCTAAGACTAACAGATGCATCAGGATCTTTCATTATTGCACTATCAATCTGATAAATTAGTCGTTTTTGCTCCAACTCAGAAAGCGAATCTTTCACATTATACAACTTGTACCGACCATTCTCTTTTTCAATAACTTGAAGATCATTAATCCTGTACTTTTCCGAATGCCTGTACTTTGGCCCAATGTATACATCGTTCTGCAAAAGCATAACCAAAAACAATGAAAATGTAAGAATAAAGTAAGTGCTTTGTAGTTTTGTTACCTTATTGAAATTCAATACCAACCACCTAGATAACACGTAAACTAAAGACAATCCCGCAATGTAAATTCCTATTTTTGAATCGGCATAAAAGGCAAATAAGAGTATAGTAAGCAGCACAAATGCTTGCCGGTACAAATTACTTGCAAACTTTTTATCTAACGTGGATAAGAGCAGAAAAATGACTAGAACATGACACAAAAAATCATTTGGATTGTCGTATCGAAATAAAGGTGCATAGAAATAATTGCCTACTGGTAAATTCTCGTATTTGGCCGTAGTAGTTCCCGAAAGATGATTTCCGGTCATTAGCTCGATAAAACCAACTGCAAGCAGCAAAACTAAAAATGTTCTTAAACCCAGAATGAGATAACTTAGAAACTTTTCCTTTCCCACTTGATAAAAGGTTCCAATGAGGATTGCGGCATATATAAATTGCATGATCAAGGAACGAACATCAAACTTATTGTCAATATTCCAACCTATCTGAAAACTGCGGATTGCTGCAACTAAAAACCAGATCAACAAAAATACCAACAAGTATTTCAATGATCGACTCATGTTTGAGAATGTCAACAAAACCGTCGGTAATAACAATAGACTAAACAGTAAGTTGGGATAAATTGTGAAGGATCCCAAGGAAAGAGGTAAAATACTTGCTCCAAATGGTAGGGTGACTAACCAAGCTAAAAATAAAAAGCGTAAGCTTAATTCACTCGTATAATAATCTATGATTTTATTAGGTCGCATAGCTCTTTTATACCCTGACGAAATTCAATTGGGTCCTGGTAACCTAAATTTTCTTGAATCAAAGAAATGTCAGCCAAAGAATCCCTAACATCACCTTTACGCATTGGACCGTATGAAATCTTAGTTTTCTCATTGTATTTTCCCAATTCTTTGAGATGAAATGATATTTCCGATAATACTTCGTTTAAGGAGTATGACTGTCCACAGGCTACATTATAAACTTTACCAAAAGTCTCCAAGTTTTCATTGATCAACCCAAGAATATTAGCTTTAACGGCATTTGCCACGTAAGTAAAGTCCCTTGTTTGTTCACCATCGCCATGCACGATGATTTCTTCACCTTGAATCATTTTATGAATGAACTTCGGTATGGCAGCGGCGTAGACACCATTGGGATCTTGTTTTGGACCAAAAACATTGAAATATCGTAATCCAACGGTTTCCATTCCATGCAAATGATGATAAACCAAAGCGTATTTCTCATTCAAGCTTTTTGTTACAGCGTAGGGAGACAAGGGATCTCCTACCTTACCTTCTTGCTTTGGTGACGATTTGATATCGCCGTAAACCGAGGAAGAGCTAGCATAAACGAATCTTTTGACTCCTTTTTCTTTGGCTGCATGAAGCATATTTAAAAATCCTGTGGCATTTACTTCATGCGTTCTATGAGGAAATTCGATCGATCTTGGCACAGAGCCTAATGCAGCTTGATGGGATACCATGTC
>JBFHIN010000379.1:0-2396 GCA_041596415.1 Crocinitomicaceae bacterium
ATTGAGTGCCGACATATTCATTCATAACAAATTTGGTATCCTTTACAATTTTGATCTCACTTTCCGTAACGACAATGTTCGACATATTCATGCTCCAATGGGCACATTGGGTGGGCCTTTACTTATCGGCACATCACTAGCAAGTGTTTTTTCTTCCGACACCACAGATGGATTAGGTGGTGGTGGAATTTTATTGGGAATACTTCTTTTGGCACTGCCCGATGGCGTAAGTTTTCATTTTCCATTAGGATATCGAGGCGATCTTTCACCTTACGCCAACGTCCTTGGACTCGATTATATAAAGAACAGAACTACGAATCAGACCTATTTGAAATACGCTGCTTCATTTGGCGTTCGAT
The DNA here is from genome assembly GCA_041596415.1 of Crocinitomicaceae bacterium. Classification (GTDB taxonomy): domain Bacteria; phylum Bacteroidota; class Bacteroidia; order Flavobacteriales_D; family Crocinitomicaceae; genus M0103. The sequence continues at coordinate 360 of JBFHIN010000379.1, forward strand.
CCACCTATACGTTTAATGATAAAATGGTTGTCGGCGGGTTTATTGAAACGAGAAAAACTGCCGGTATGAAATGGAGTATGGGTGCAGGCGCAACATTTGGACTGGTCTTCGGAAAGCGGAAAAATGAAGATGATGAAAACCCTTAAAGGAAACTTCGATTTTTTTCATAAAAGAATTAACCTTTTTTAAAGAATAATCCCCACCATTGAATCTTAGGTTTTTGTTAGTTTAGGGCTTTTATTCATAATTATGATAGAAGTAACCAATTTGTCTAAGGAGTTTACACTTTCGAAGCAACAGAAAAAAGAACTTAGTACAAACAACGACACTTTTCTTGCTGTCGATAATATTTCGTTCAATTGTCAACCGGGCAAAATCTATTCGTTGCTTGGTCCAAACGGTGCCGGTAAAACTACGACCCTTAGAATGCTTTCGACCATTTTTAAACCAACTTCCGGAAATATTACTATTCAGGGAATTGATGCTGTTAAATACCCGCAAGAAGCTCGAAGCAAAATTGGTTTTCTTACCGGATCGACCGGATTATACGCTCGTTTGACTCCAAATGAGTTGATCGCATATTTCGCACAGCTTTACAATGTTCCCCAGCAAACCCTTGACAAGCGAAAAGCTTATTTGTTTGACCTCTTGGACATGCATCATTTTGAAAATAAGCGAATTGGTAAATTAAGTACCGGTATGAAACAGAAGGTTTCTATTTGTCGCACAATGATCCATGATCCTGAAGTGGTGATCTTCGATGAACCAACGAGCGGATTAGATGTGATCACGGCAGAAAACATCATTCAACTAATCAAAGACTGTAAGTCGCAGGGAAAAACTGTGATTTTTTCAAGTCATATCATGAGTGAAGTTGATCTACTGTGTGACGATTTAGCCATTGTTCATCAAGGGAAAATTCTTTATACAGGGGAGATGGCAGATTTCAAAGCAAACATGCAGACGGATAGCCTGACTGCCGAATTTATTCGCATTGTTCATTCATCTGAAAAAAACTAAGACATGATATTTACCATTTTTAAAAAAGAACTTAAAGATACTTTACGTGATCGCAGAACATTGATGATGATGCTGGTTATACCGATTCTTATCTTTCCTGTTATCATGAACATTTTCGTAAGTGTTTCAGCCAGTTTTCAGAAAGAAGCTGCTACAAAGGAAGTGAAAATTGGGATTGTTGGTGAATCCAATAATTTTCTGATTTCGGAACTAAATCAATTACCTGAAACCGTTGGTAAAAAAAGGCTTGTTTCTTATGCCGACACTAATCTACTCCTCCTTGATCTGAAAGCCGACAGTGTTCAGCTTGGTGCTTTTGTACCGGCCAATTTCAACAGTAAATATGACAGTTTAGAGCCTGCACCTATACATTTTTATTTCAATGCCACAGATATGGGAATGAAGGAGCGTGCAGAGCAATATATGGCATTGATTGAGGCAAAAACGAAACAACAACGTTATGCCAAACTGGGAATCAAACCAGAGTTGATCACTCCACTGGATATCTCGTACCACAACATTGCTTCTGACAAAGAGATGGTTGGTAAACTGGCTGGTGGAATCTTGCCGTATATTTTTATTGCTTTTGGGTTCATTGGTTGTATGTATCCTGCCATCGATCTGTTTACAGGTGAAAAAGAAAGAGGCACGATTGAAACTTTGTTAACTACTCCGGTGGCTCGTTGGCAGATCTTGTTTGGAAAAATGGGTGTTGTTGTCCTTTCAGGATTGGTGGCAGCAAGCTGCGCTTTGCTAGGGCTCTTCCTATCGATCGAAGTATTGGACGTGATTGAAAATGCCGAATTACTCAATATCATACATTCCATATTAAGTCCTTCATTTATATTCTTGCTCTACAGCTTACTTATTCCGTTAACCATATTTTTTGCAGGTGTAATGATCCCGATTGCGGTTTATGCTAAAAGTTTTAAAGAAGCTCAAAGTATAATTACGCCGTTGAATATTGTTATGGTATTGCCGGCAATGGTAGGTTTTTTTCCTGGTATCGAACTCAAT
>JBFHIN010000380.1:0-2389 GCA_041596415.1 Crocinitomicaceae bacterium
GCTAAAACTCCTGTGAAATAATTTGAAATGGCTTTACTTAGACCAAAAACGGCGATAAAAGAAAGGATGGCAATATTGGCTTCGATATGAAACTCCTGATCCGCAATTTCAGGTAAAAGCGTCCGTTCCAGTCCCACCATGCCACCAATCATTGCGTTAACAATAATCAGCAAGGTGAACTGTTTCCAGTTTCTCTTAAGCCCTAAGGATGCCGTCATTATTCTATAATTAATTTGCCGATGGAGGTTTCACCAAAATTGGTGATCGTGCCTGGTGTTCCCTTTACCCGAATATTACCTTCACCTTTGATAGAATAACTTAAATTTTGTTGACATTTCAAAATGCAATCTGCCTTAGATGAATTTTCGACGAAGGCATCTGTCGCTGCTAAATTTGAGGCATCAACCTCCATGAGTGCTACGTTCCACAATTTAAGCATATTGACATTACCCTGAAGCTTTACTTTTCCGCCACAAGGAAAGTTATTCCAGAAATAAAAAGTGTTGCAGGCAAGATCCAAATGTGCCATGTTCAGTTTGCTTTTAAGTACCAAGCCAATTTCATTTCCGGTCAGAGGCGTGTCAGCATATATATCACAAGTTTCGTTGGCTGTAATCAAATTCAATCCGTCTGTTGTTATGTAAATCTTGATCTTGTTTTTTCGTGGGTGCATCCAGTTGCCTTTGTACTTATTGGTAATGGTCAAGGTGTTATTTGTGACGTTGCACTCAATGTCTTCCACGATCTTTTTAGCGCCATCAATACGAACAGCATTGGTAGTGCCTTCGATCAAATGAACTTCAAACACGCTTTGCAACACCAAGCTATCGAACTGCTCCAACGTTTTTTCTTGACTTACCGAAGTGAAGTTCTTTTTGCAGGAGCTGAATAAAAAGGTAAAAGTTAGTAAGACAAAAAAGTACTTCATAATTTACGTGTAAAATAATAACCTACTCCTAGTTCAGGGTAATCCAGAATGTGCAGATGCGACTTCATCGAAATGTTCATCATCCAGTTTTCATTGAATTTCCAGCGAAGCATGGCTCTGTTATACATCAAGCTTTTATCAACGCGATTCACTAATCCAATGTAGATTCCTTCTTGAAGTATGAAGCTGAAGCGATCGTAAACGAATTCCTGCGACAAATGAATGCCTGTTCTGAAAGCATCTATTCGATTGAAATCGTCCTTGCCCGGTGCACTCATTTCTGTTTCAGTGGCTGAATCGTAAAATGCATCTACTCCAATTCCCGGACGAAATCTGCGTCTGAAATGAAAGCGATATTCACCTGATATTGAAGAGGTAAAGAATATAGTTGATTGCAAGGCGCGGGTATGTTTACCTCCAGCGGCATAGATGAAAGCAAATTCGTGCTTTTTTTCGTGGTTAGGATAATCAAAATGTCTTAACGTATCTTGTTTACCAATACTCAGATACATGCCTGTAAATGCTGTGAACAGATTAACGCCTAGATTTGGTTCGGCCATGTTGGCGTTCGAATAATGCGCGAATGAAAGCCCTGTGCTCCAAAGAAGTTTCGGTGCTATTTGAAATCGAGTACCCAACTTGAAGTTAAAATGTATATTCACGTGAGAGCCTACGGAAATGTTTTCAAAGTTGTCGTAGAGATCAAATTTGCGGGTAGCATATCCAAAACCTAAACCTACCTGATTGAAGAATTGGAATTTTTCGCGACGCACAAAGAAAGTTTGAAAAAATGGATAAAGGGCAAATTCTTCACCCAATATTTCTTTATTCCCCAAGGTGGTGAAGAAAAACGTCATACCGTACTCAGGGTATCTGTAACTCTGTTCCCAGACTGTTTTTCCTGTGGTGCGTTTTACCCAGCTGATCTCGGCGCTTTGGATCGGTTTTTCGACGATCAGGTTGAAATGTTTGTATTCCGGAATGATAAAACCCATATGTGCTTCAGCCTTGAAATAGCTGTTATCCTTCAATTGACCATCTGTATCAAAGGAAAAAAGCGTAAAGCCAATAGTTAACAGTATGTAATATTTAATCTTGCGCATTTTTGCAAAAGCTCAATAGGTTTTTCAATCAACAAGTTCCTTTAACGCCGCCTTAGTTCCAATATTTCGTGTAATAAAATCTACTTTCCTTTTTGGACTGCGAGCCGGCGAATATTCTCTTCCGTAAAAGATGATCTGCAAATGTAATTTGTTCCATAGATCTTCAGGGAATAATTTTTTCGCATCGCGCTCTGTTTCTACGACATTTTTTCCTGAGGTAAGGCCCCAGCGTGTCAGCAAACGATGAATGTGTGTATCTACAGGAAAAGCAGGAACACCAAATGCTTGAGCCATCACAACAGAAGCGGTTTTATGTCCAACACCCGGAAGTAATTCAAGCTGATGAAAACTCTGAGGA
>JBFHIN010000381.1:0-2378 GCA_041596415.1 Crocinitomicaceae bacterium
TATTCGAAATCTATTATTTATAAACGCAAAGTTCGCCAAGCAAGCGCAAAGTTCGCTATTTAAATGCGCCTTGATTTTTAACACCTTGCGTTCCTTGCGGTTTTCCTTGCGGTCCTTGCGGTTAAACACGTTTCTATACTACTAAAACCACAAGGACAGTACAAAAGCACGAAAACTTATTTTTTCTTTGTGTCTTCCGTGCCTCTGTGGTATAACACTTTTCTTTACTATTAAAATCACAAGGACAATACAAAGGCACGAAAACTTATTTTTTCTTTGTGTCTTCCGTACCTCCGTGGTAAAACACGTTCCTTTACTACTAAAACCACAAGGATAGTACAAAGGCACGAAAACTTATTTTTTCTTTGTGTCTCCGTGCCTCTGTGGTAAAATAGGCATTTACAAGCGCTCTAACTCTAGCGTATTTTAAAAATCATTCGAAGATGAGCTATTGATGAGGCTAAAATGTGTTGGAAGTTCTTATTTATTCAGTTACTATTTCACAACTAAATCGGATACCCAATTCTGTTATCATTTGAAAATCGTTAATCCAAGATACATTCATGTTGTCACATACATTTGGTATTTTTATTTTCTTAGAATTCAATGCCGTAACTTTCTCTTCCTTGGTTACAACAATTGCATTTTCATTAATAGCATGTGCAATAACCCAGGGATCAGCTAATGACCTAGCTTTAGTATTGTCAACCAAATATTTATGATTGGGGGCAGAAGAATAAACCCGCTGTAAACACCTTGTAACATGCTCGTCAATTTTTCGAATTGGGATATCGCTTGCTTTTAACCATTTTGATAAATCATCTTCAGTTCTGACAATTTCTTGAAAGACAATCTCGGGCATAAAAATCTTTTTTTGAGCCCCAAACGAATTAAGGACATCCCAATAAGTTGGACATAACTTTGGTGAGTAGTATTTTTGCCATGCTTGAATAAGTACATTTGCATCTAAACAATATTTTTTGTCAGTTATGCTCATCTATACATTTGTGCTTCAAGTTTGGGAAACTTATTTACCTTAACATTCAATAAATTACTTGCCTGAGTTGGCTCAATATAACCCCCATGAAAAGCGTCAAGCACTGTTTGTGTAAACAATCGACTATTTCTATTTAGTTGCAATAAAAAGTAATTTGGGCCTCCAATTTTTTCCTTTTCTTTTTGTCTCGCCTTTTTATCAGCTTCTCTTTTCAAAAACTCATTATATTCAAAGTCAACTTCAACTTTTAGTTTTTTATATGAATTCAAAGAGATAATATTTAGATTAAATGCTCTAACAATTAATGCAAATGAGCTTACTCCGATAATCTTTGCATTTTTGAATACATCTTTAGCATTATTAAAAGCCTTTTTATCAAGATTTTCGATAAATTCTTTAGGAATCAAGGCGTTGGCTGCAACCTCATTGCAAAAGAGCTCAATTGGATTATAGTTTCCTCCTTTATTAATGGATGGCTGCAATTCATTAGATATACCCGTTTCAGCAATCCAAATGTGTGCAAGTTCATGAACTAAAGTAAATAATTGAGGTGCATTCCAATCGTCCGAATTTATGAAGACAAATGGTGCAAAGTTATCAGCAATTGCAAAACCCTGAATTTCATTCGAATCTAATTTTAAACGCGAATGAATAAAACTAGTTCTAGAAATAAAAACTCCATTTGATTCAGCTTTATCAATCCATTCTAAAATTGGATTATTCGTTTTATAGTTTAATGGATCAATGTTTAATGTTGCAAGTATATCTTGAGCTACTTTAATTGCGCTATCCTTAATAGAAAATCTTCCAACAAATGGAACACTGTTTTCATTATTTTCTTCATTCACATCACTAATCCAAGCTTGTTTTTGTTGGATTTCACGAATAATAAAGATGGAAGAAGTACTTAATTCCTTTGAACCTGGTTTTCTGAAATCTTGTAGTGGCTGAAAATCATCGGGTATATCAGGAAGAAAAAATAATGCAAAAGGTCTTTTATACGCTTTTGCTAAATTCTGTGCTTGTCTTATTGTTGGAAAACTATCGCCTTTTTCCCATTCATTTAATTTTTCAACAGATACAGCAACTTTAGACGCCGCAATTTCCTCAGTCATTTTTGCTGATTCTCTTGCCCATTTGAAGACTTTAGCTGTTACGTATGCTTTATCTGCCATGTATTACAAAAATACAATATTAAAATTTCAATTCACTTTTATTATTCTCCTTTTCCAACATTATAAATATTTAAAACATTAATTCCGCAAAATCTATTGTGATATCATTTCCAGGATGTAATGCGTTAATACTGTACTATCAAAATTACAATAATATTTTAATAGTACGCCATAGAAGGGGATTAATTGAATGATTTTTAAGGAAA
>JBFHIN010000382.1:0-2378 GCA_041596415.1 Crocinitomicaceae bacterium
CTGGTACTAAATAAACTTACCGCGATCCCTTTATCGACGTGCTGTTGATTAAGTACGAGATATTGCACTGTGTAGTTGCGAAAGGCAAATTTCAGTGAATCCCCTACTTGAGCTCTAATTGTAAAAAGTCCGTTAACATCCGTTAACACTTGTTGGTCCTGATTCAAATTCTGAACGAGCGCTCCCGGAATACCCATTCCAAAATCATCTTTCACTACTCCCTTTACTAGCTGCGCATGCAGATGGCTGCCAAGAATACATGATATGAAAAGTAAATAAAATTTCATGGTTTGAATGGCTCTAGCCAGTTACGGTGTGAAAAATCGTATTGAATGGATGAAAGGTCATGCTTTTTTTGCACAAACGCTTGAGAAGGTCTACCATTCAAACTCACATATATCTGTGCGTGAATAGAAGGGTCCTTCAATTGTATGGAATCCTCGCCATAAACCAAGACAGTATCTTTAAACTTCTGTTTTAAATACTGAGCATATTGTAAGATCATATCCGGCTGGGTTGCCATTTGATCGATTTGAATGGGCGCCAAATACCTAGTATTGTCAATTTCAATCTCTCCCCCGGAATTTTTGTCTCTTACAAAAAAGGTTGCAGTTCCTTCCTTGTGCATCAGCATTACACGCCATGAAAAACGAAACCCTTCCTCATGCCAGAATAAATTCCCCGGAGAAAGTAAATACCTGAATGGAACTAACAGTTGAATAAAGATGAAAAGGACTAAAAGCAAATTCACATACTTTGGTGTATGAAACGTTTGAGGAGAAAGGGCTTTTTTAAAGTTTACCAGTTTACTTATATAATTCAAGATCTTCTGATGAAATTCGGCAGAAAAAAAGATCAAGGTGGAGAATATCATGACCCAAGGGAAGATCCCGATCGGCAATAAATACCATGTAACGAAATGAAATATGATCACTGTGGTATATGCAAATGGTCTGGTTTTCTTGTTCAATAGGAAAAAGGCAATGAAAAGATCATATATACAACCAAACCAACTAAAGAAAAACGCCACCCAGCTTTTCGTGAGCAAATTTCCGAATACAGGCATATCGCGATGTGCTTGCAGCCAGATCTTTAATGGTTGTGCCTCAAACAACCAGTCTGATTCCAATTTCGCTATTCCGGCGAAAACATAGACACAAGCCAATTGAAATTTTATAATGCCAATGGTCCATGCCGGTACCTTTTCTAGTATTGGTTTTTTACGAATGGTAGTGTCGAAAGAATAGGCTGATGCTGCTGGTACCCATATCATAAGGAAAGCAACCAGGCTGATGAAGTAATAGTGGTTCAGGTAATTAGACTTATCGAGCAATTCCACGTAGGAAAAACAGACAAAAAATATAATTGTCGAATACCTGTAAAATGCACCAATGGCGATACCTACTGCCGCAAGGATCATCAATCCGAAAGGCAGATACATCCATTCACCGGGCAAAGGTTTAACCCATTCAAATCCAAGATAACCAAAGTAGAATTTTGGCATGATGTACATTTGTTCTACCCATCCCTTGGCTACGAAACGGATGATCCCAAAAGTCATTAAAGCACCAAAAATGATCCTAAAAATCACTAATGGTGCAATACTTACAGATTTATAAGGGTCTAAAAAATTCTTGAGTTTGTTAGTCACCATCATTATCTTGGTAGGTAATCAGAACTCCGAAAGCTGATGCCATATCGGTTTTAATTGACACTACTAAACCTTGCATTTTGGTGTATAAAGCATCCAGATTAGCTGGATTTCCATTCATTTCCTGTTCTAGCGTTCCTGAAATTCCATCGATGTGCGCGATGATTGCAGAAAATTGTGCATTGATCGAAGTAACAAGTGACTGGCGTTCCAAGGCATTCAAGTAATCATCAAAGCCCACACCTGATCCCCCATTGAACAAATTCTTTAAACTTACTATGCTTTGACGTAGAAGCTCCAATGAAATAGCAGATTTTCTTGCTTCAAGATATTCTGGACGTTGGATACCCAAACTTTGTTTTCCAATTGGAATTCCAAGCTTGGCATTCTTACATATTTCATAGGATTTGTTGAACTCGTTCACTAATAGTGAGAAAGCGCTAGTAGATTCGGTCCCTGTAGACGCTTTAAATGTCGCCAAATACCCGTTGTTCCAAGCGCTGAGTGTCGCTTGTGCCTCGCTCTTCATTTTCTGAATTACTTCCAAGGTATAATTTCTGTATGCTGCATTGAAAGTAAAATCATTCATGGCGTTTTCGCGGTATAAAAGAAAATCCAAACTGGAGAATCCAACGGCATCAATATTGGTCACTGCGCCAAGCACGTAACCACCGTTGGTAATATTGGACATTATTTTAGTTGTATCCGAAGGAAAGGTGCCTACTGC
>JBFHIN010000383.1:0-2374 GCA_041596415.1 Crocinitomicaceae bacterium
CCACCTAATCGTAATCACATCGTTTGCGGAGACCTGAATGTTTATCGCAGTACTGAAGCTTGTTATCAGACATTGACAACAGGTGGAATAAGACCGGTAAAAGATCCGATCAACATGCCCGGAACATGGACAAGTAATAGTTCTTTTGCGGCAATTCATACACAATCAACCAGAACATCTGGATCCATGGACTGTGGTTCAACGGGAGGTATGGATGATCGTTTCGACCAAATTTTAGTAACAGATAACGTCCTTGCAGGTACAAATTCTGTAAAATTCTTGACCGGATCCTACAAGGCGATTGGTAACGACGGAAATCATTACAATCAGGCTATTAACGCCGGAAGCAATTCGATGTATCCGGATAGCGTTGTAAGAGCTGTGTTTTATACCTCTGATCACTTACCTGTTTTCATGAAGACTGTGGCTTATTTTCCGACATCCAATGGCCTAGCACTGACTTATCAAAAAACACCTGTTACATGTAATGGTGCTAACGATGGAACAGCAACTGTAACTCCAACATATGGCACGGCGCCATTTACCTACAATTGGGGAGCTAATGCTGGAAATCAGAATACAACAACGGCGATTAATCTGGCACCGGGATACTATTGCGTAACTGTTACCGATTTTACCGGGCTATCTGATCAGGTATGTCTGGAGATCATCGAGCCATCAGTAATTAGCGCTGGGGCATTTCCAAGTAATCCAACTAGTGGGTGCAATGGTTCCGCGAATGTTGTAGTAAATGGAGGTCTTTCACCGTATACTTACGCATGGAATGATCCAATGGCTCAAACGACGGCAACTGCAACTGGACTTTGCGCCGGAAATTACACTTGTACCGTGACGGATGCTGCAGGATGTTCTGTTCCAGTCAACGTGAATTTGCAAAGCGCATCACTAGAAGATATAAACGCACAACTATTTGCTGTTTATCCAAATCCTGCGAACGAAAAATTGTTTATTCAATTGAAGGATCCAAAATCAGGTGAATGGACAGTAAAAATGTACAGTGCTGAGGGAAAACAAATCCAACTTGAAAATTTTGGCACCGTAGTTGAAGATGGGGCGCTGGAATTGAATGTGGAAGCCCTGGATAAAGGAATCTATTGGTTGAACATTCAATTTGATCAAAAAAATTACTATTATAAATGCATTAAAAACTAACGATCACATGAAAAAAATTACAACATTTTTGTTTTTAACCGTCCTTTTGCTGAGTAATGCACAGAACATTGACGACAACAAGGTCAGTTTCAAGTTCATTCAACTTCCTTTGCAGAAAATCAACCCAGTTTACACCAAATACGAAGTTAGGGTCGACCATGCGTACAAAACCGCTAATCAGGACAGTGTAACCGTTTATAATTCAAAAAAAGAGGCAGCTCAAAAGAATTTTGATTTTCAATACAATGCTTGGTTGGAGCAAAAGAAGATCATAGATCGTCAATTTCTGATGGATATGGCCAATTTTGAAAAAGCAACGAATGCAGGTACAGCAGCCACGTTGCCAACCGATCCGGTATATCCTATGGTACCAATCTACTCACCATTTCCAGCCATGCGCACGAATACGGAATTAAATGATGAGGAGGTGAGCAATAACATTAATTTGAATGGATTTGACAAAGGATTAGGCGGATTCATTATCAACTTGAAAGTTCATCCGATCAGAAATGTGAAAATTATCGAAACAAAGAAAGGTTCAGGAGCTTCTATCACGTATGAGTACAAGTGTCAATATGTTTTACCGATTGAAGTTAAGATTGAGACACCAACTGAAGGCGTGATCTTCGATAAGATTATGTTGGACGATATCCAATATTATTCTATGAAATCATATAAAAGTAAGTACGAATATCAGGCATGGTGGATGGATAACGAAAGTAAATTCTACCTAGATCTGGAGCGTGATGCAAGAAAAGCAGCTTTCGTAACTGTCAATCAAGTGTTAAATAACCAGTTCGGATTTACGCCAATGATGCGTGAAACAGAATTGTATGCAGTTAAAAAGTTTAAGAAATACGATTATTCAGATGTAACAAAAGCCTATACGGCAACTATGCAAGCTTTGATGAAAGTTCAGGAAGACCGATTCAGAAAAACTGCCATGCCTAAACTGGATGCCGCTATTGGTCAATGGAAAGATATTTTGGGAGAAAGTAATTTAGTAGATGGAGACGCACGCGTCAACGATAAAGTGTCAGCCATGATCTATTGCAATTTGGCGGAACTACTTGTGTGGAAAGGCGATTTTGATAATGCAGAAATGTATATGAATCTGGCCATGAATGCCGGAGTCATGAAATTCAGAAATCACGCTGAAAGAGTTCAAGCTTTATATGCGGATCAACGAAAAAGGTGGGAA
>JBFHIN010000384.1:0-2371 GCA_041596415.1 Crocinitomicaceae bacterium
AGCATCTTATGTTTGTGGGGATTCAATCGACCCAAAATGTATAATTTCCAATAAAACAAAGGTGAATAACGCCATGAACTTATTGGGTACTCACAAAAACAACCAGAAGGATCTTCCACACAAACGTCATTTGAAAAACGATAAAAATCCTTCATCGGAGCACCGGTAAAATCAAAAGCGTACTCTCCGGCCTCCATTTTACCTCCCGGGAACACACTAGAATCTATGCGTATACCGAGTTCCTTAAAACTTCTTTCCAATAAATGAAAAGGCTGCACACACCAACCACCTGCTCTAAACACAGTTGTAGATTCTCCTGTAATACCATCCAGAAATGCTTTATATCTCTGAATAATGGAATCGATCTCGTTTTGAGGAAAATCTGACAATTTATAGGCCTTTAAAGTATTGATATGCCATTTACCTTCCTTATATTCCGACTTTTCCCAGTGGGGATGAATATGTAATTGAACGGAATGGCCGTGATCGATAATTCTCTCTATTTGATCCTTTACAGCTAAAAAATCCGCGTCCAATTCCGAAAAAGTATGGCGGTACTCATCGAGTTTAATCAGAAATCCAACGTCGACAAAAAATGTAATTTTTGCTTTATATTTCCCTGCCATTTCCAGCAGTCGTTGCGTTGGCTCAAGCATACATTTTTGAACTGTTCCGGGATTTTCACCGAAAAATAGTTCGTAATCATATGTCAGAAAAATATTCACTGCTACGAATTTAATAGAAAGAAGACATTACGACAATTATTTACGTTAATACTCAAGTAAACGCTTAACTTTGTAGCATTCTGAATCAATTATGCATCCATCCCTTAAGCATTGGCTGAAAAAATATTTCAAGTATTATAAAATTAAGCCTCGATTGAGCAAGCAAGAGACAGCTTTTCAAAAAAGTTTAGTCGAGAAATATCAAAAGGAAAAAGAAGAAAACAAATTTCGCTCTTTAAGGGCAACAGGTTATAAGTGTTTTTCGCAGTTTGAAGAGGACGGAATGTTATTCTATCTCTTTAGTATCATGGACAATCCGGTTAAAACATTCGTTGAATTTGGATCGGATGACGGGATAAACAGTAATTCTGCCAATCTTTATTTTCACCACGGCTGGAACGGCCTTTTTCTCGATGGCAATGAAAAAGCCATTGAACGAGGCAAATTCTTTTTTAAAAGAAGAGGTCATAAAAAAACAGGATTACCCACTTTTGAATGTGCGATGATCAATCGTAATAACATCAATGATCTCATTACCAAAAATAAGATCACCGGAGAAATAGGTCTGCTTTCGATCGATATCGACGGGAACGATTATTGGGTGTGGGAGGCAATACATTGCATTTCTCCTCAGGTTGTAATTATTGAAACACACAATGAATTTGGCTTAAACGACATTGTTGTACCATACGATGAGAACTATTTTTATCCTGGAAAACACCCTGATTATCATGGAGCCTCACCAGTTGCCATGACAAATCTAGCCCATCACAAAGGTTATCGCTTGGTTGGCAGTAATAAGCTTGGTTTCAATTTTATTTATTTACGAAATGATCTATTACCGGAAATCAAAGAAGTTGCGGTAGAATCACAATTGGATCACCCATCCAATCAGCAAGCTGTTGAACGCTTTGAGGAAATAAAAGACTGGGAATATGTTTGGAACAGGACATTTTAAATTGGTAAATCTTCTTATCCTTTTGGTCGGACTTTGCAATATTAACAATGTTCATGCCCAAGAAACAAAGGATGAATCAGTCGCATTTATTGACAAATTTATGGAAGCAGTAGTTGCGCATAAATCCTCAAAAACCATCCGATTTTGTTCTAAAACATACAAAAAAGAACAGTTAAGGGACTTTCTCAAGAATAACAAGCGTCAATTTTTAGATGAACTCTTTGGAGGAATTGACACAAAAGGCCAATGGCAGCAAATTCGTTTTGATCAAATTAATCACTTAGAGTTGGTGGAAATAAAGGAAAGTGGATTTGCTTATTTTGAGGTTCAGTTTAAAATTTCAACCGATAAAACTGAAGTATTTTCAACTCTTGGACTTACCAAAGAGATCAAGAGAAGAAAAGTAAAATATGGTATAGAAGGCGCAAGAGGCTAATGGAAATAGAACGCAAATATTTGGTAAAAAAGGAAATTTGGGAAACGATTGAAAAACCCGAACCTCAGGAAATTGTTCAAGCTTATTTATTTAACGAACTCGAGAAAACACTCAGAGTGCGCATAAAAGGAGAAAAAGCTTTTCTGACATTAAAAGGGAAAACTGAGGGCATCTCACGCAGTGAGTTTGAGTATGCTATTCCTATATCAGATGCCAAGGCGATGATAAAACAATTTTCTGAGAAACTTATCG
>JBFHIN010000385.1:0-2356 GCA_041596415.1 Crocinitomicaceae bacterium
TCTACAGCTTTTGTCCAGGCCAAAATGATCTTTGCAGGATAATCGATAGGCTGAAGCGGTACTTTTTGAATATCTTCTTTTTTGATCGGTTTTTTCTTGTTGAATAATCCCATGCTAATGATAAAATAAATAGGCAATTATAATAGCTGCAACACCTCCTACAAGATCACAAACTAAACCGGCCCATGCTGCGTAGCGCGTATTGGTGATCTTCACAGCACCAAAGTATACGGCCAATACATAAAATGTGGTTTCAGTACTCCCTTGAAAAGTTGCCGCAAGCTTCCCTTTAAATGAATCAACGCCAAAAGTGGAAAAAGATTCTATCATGAGCCCACGTGCGCCGCTTCCTGAAAATGGCTTCATGAACAATACAGGTAAAGCATCAACGAATTCAACGGCTTTTAACCCCATAAATAACAAGAGGAAACGCATTGACTCCATAAGATCTTCAAAAGCTCCTGACGCTCGAAAAACGGCTATTGCAGCCAAGATCGCAATTAAAAAGGGAATGATATTTAGCGCAATTTCAAATCCTCCTTTTGCTCCTTCTATGAAAGAATCATAGAGATTGATCCTGGATCGTATGGCTAAACCGAAGAAAAAGGCAATAAAACCAAAAATAATTGTGTTGCTTACAATCGAAGATATTACGTCGATTTTATCAGGGTAGGCATTCAATAGCGCTATAAGACCTAAAACCATCAGGGATAGCATGCCTAAATAACTCAAAACTACCTTATCAAATAAACGAATTCCTTGTTTAATACTAACGAAAATAATCCCGGCTAGCGTAGCAAAAAATGTGGTGAGTAGTATGGGTAAAAATACAGCTGCTGGTGAATTTGAATCTGCAGCTGATCGAGCGGCAAGAATACTAACAGGAATAATGGTCAGTCCCGATGCATTGAGTACAAGAAACATGATCTGAGCGTTACTGGCTGTTGTGCTGGATGGATTTATGGCTTGCAGATCTTTCATTGCCTTAAGTCCGGCAGGCGTGGCTGCGTTATCTAAACCTAGCATATTGGCAGAAAAGTTCAGCATAATTGACCCTATAGCAGGATGATCTTTAGGGACTTCAGGAAATAGTCTAGAAAACAGAGGAGATACGATCTTGGTCATGACACGAACTGCGCCTCCATCTTCACCTATCTTCATGAATCCCATCCAAAGTGCAAGTGCACCTGTCATAAATAATGCAATCTCAAATCCCGTTTTTGCAGAGGAAAAAAGCGCATCCATCATATTTTGTAATACATGATGATCTTGCCAAAAAATGAGTTTCGAAAATCCCATAACCATGGCGACCAGAAACATCCCGATCCATATTCTATTCAACACCATATTGCTAAGTTGCTATAATTTTAACCAAGAATGAATTCAATGTCGTTAAACTTTCAACATCAGAATGTTATTGGTTGACGTTGCCTGTGCAAATATCAACGAAATTTTGAAAAATCTGAAAACCGTGATTGCCCGAAACCTCTGGATGAAATTGAACACCATATAATTTTCTGGTTTTATGACGCATCGCCTCGTTGACACAGGCATCGGAGGAACCTAATAATTTGAAATCTACTGGAATACTAATAGTTTCACAATGATCCTCCATCATATTCAATTCCTTTGGAAGACGTTTAAATAGATCATCTTCTTCGAAAATCTCAATGGTCTGCCAATCTCTATCCTCACTCATGCGTGCTCCAAAACTACCGAAATGTATCCCAAGCAACTGATGACCAAAACAAATACCAAGTACCGGTAATTCTGTATTTTTTATCCATTCGGTCTTTGCAAGATAAACGTCTATGTTTTGTTCTGTAATAAGTATAGGAGCACCTGAAATAATTACGCCGAGAACATCGTTCAAATCACTTTCCGTACAATCAAGGATAGAGACAATTCTTGCATCCATATGCTCATCGACGGCCTTATGTATAAAAGGTGTCTTCGAGCTTCCGCAATCAAGGATAAGGATCATAGGTCCAGATTTCCGATACCTTGACGAACAATTTCAGGTTCATCCCCGGTGCAATCAACAACGGTTGAGGCCTCTAAATTACCGTAACCACCATCGATGATCATATCAACCTGGTCCTCCATTTTTTCGTAAATCGCGTATGGATCAATGAAATAATCAAGGATTGTATCTTCTTCATTATGCAAGGAGGTTGTAGCAATTGGGTTTCCTAACAATGTGCAAATCTCAAGAATTATTGGATTATTCGGAATACGAATACCGATCTCTTTTCTGTTGGTGTCAAAAATTTTTGGTATCTCGTTAGATGCTTTCAAAATAAACGTGAAAGGTCCAGGTAATGCGTGTTTTAATAGTTTGAATGTCGGTCGATCA
>JBFHIN010000386.1:0-2354 GCA_041596415.1 Crocinitomicaceae bacterium
ATTGACGACGAGATCATTGGAGTATTTGAGGTTCCCTTTAAAATTCCAATTCTCAAAAAGGGAGATGTGAACATCAAAATTTATCCAACGGTAAAGAATAATGGTATTTCTGCAACAAAAAAGATCTACCCTTTCATGGAGCCATACACGATCTCGGCAACGTTAGTGCAGAATCAGACATTGACGATTAATCCGACAACAAAGTATAAAAGTGTTACAAAGTTTTGGATAGAAGACTTTGAAGACGCTGCCATTAAAATTGAAAATGATCCGAATTCTCAAGCATCACTGCAGGCTGGAAACAATCCTTCATACCTTAAGTGGGGTAATTTTTATGGTGAAGTGAATTTGAACACTACAGATTCTACATGGGTGGCCTATACTTCCGGTGAAATGTATCTCCCTCGTGGTCAAGAAGTTTATCTTGAAGTGGATTACTACAACACCAACGCTTTGATAACGGGGGTTTTAGCCATTAATCCAAGTTCAGTAACTAATAATCAGAATATTCAATTGAATGCTCAGGATCCTTCATCAGTAAAATGGAAAAAAATCTATATCGATCTAAGAGAGATTATATCTAATTCAACTTCAGCACAATATTTCAAACAATCTTTTCAAGCTCTTCTGGATAGTGGTGATTCAGATGGGAAGATTATTCTGGATAATATCAAGGTTGTATATTTTTAACTATGAAGCGTCGCCAGCTTGTACTACTATTTATCTTAATGGATTGGATTTCCAGTAGTTTGGCGTGGGTTACTTTTTATTATTTCCGTAAAAAAACGATCGAACATAGTGATTTTCACATCAACGAATCCTTCTATTGGGGTGTCATATTAATTCCTCTAATGTGGCTTCTTTTGTATTATTTGCAAGGGACTTATCATGAAGTGAAAAGATTATATCGCTTCAAACTTTTTAATCTCACTTTCCTAGGTACTGCCCTTGGAACACTGATTTTATTTTTTGTTCTCTTGCTGGATGATCAAATACAAGGGTATCAGCAGTACTATAAATCTGTATTTCTTCTGTTTGCCATACATTTCATTTGCACATTAATTCCAAGATTGATTTTCACTTCGCTGATGATCAATAGCATACATTCCGGTAAATACGGATTTAAGACACTTTTAATTGGAGGGTCTGAAAAAGCTATCGAAGTGTACAACGAAATGCTACAATTACCGAAACGTGTGAATCAATTTATTGGTTTTGTGAATATAAACGGTGTTGATCGTCAACTTGAGGCAAAATTGAATTATTTAGGACATATTAATGATATTGACGAAATTCTCAGGGATCAGGAAGTTGAGGAAGTGATAATTGCGCTGGAAAGTGTTGAACATGATAAACTTAAGTCGATCATTAGTCGTTTGGAAGGGATGAATGTGGCCATCAAAATATTGCCGGATATGTATGATATTTTGTCTGGATCGGTAAAAATGACCAATATTTTTGGGGCTTTATTGATTCAGGTGAATGTGGAATCAATGCCGATCTGGCAGCAGGCGATCAAACGATTTCTTGATGTGGTATTATCGATGATAGCCCTTGTCATATTGCTTCCATTATTTATTGTTTTGGCAATAGCCGTTAAATTTTCTTCACCGGGTCCAATATTCTTTACACAGGAGCGAATAGGTTTGAATGGGAAACCGTTTCAAATCATTAAGTTTAGAACAATGTACGTGGATGCTGAAAAATTTGGTCCGCAGTTATCTTCTTCCAATGATCCGCGAATTACCCCGATTGGCAAGTTTATGCGTAAATTGAGGCTTGATGAATTCCCGCAGTTTGTTAATGTTATTTTGGGAGATATGTCGTTGGTAGGTCCACGACCAGAAAGGCAATTTTACATTGATAAAATCGTTCAGATCGAACCACAGTATGTGCATTTAACGAAGGTAAGACCAGGTATTACCTCTTGGGGGCAAGTAAAATACGGGTATGCAGAAAATGTCGATCAAATGTTGGATCGCATGAAGTTTGATCTTTTGTATATGAAAAACAGAACGTTGGCTCTTGATATTAAAATAATGCTCTACACAGTATTGATAATTGTGAAGGCAAAAGGAAAGTAGACACTTTTCTATTTGATCTTGAACTGAAACATTTTTTCTTCGGCCAAAAATCCTTCTAATTCATCCCCAATATTAACTGGTCCAACGCCTGAAGGTGTTCCAGTAAAAATGAGATCTCCTGTTTTAAGCGTCATGAATTTGGAAACATAAGCAATGATACTATCTATGGAAAATATCATGTCTGTAGTTTGACCTCGTTGTACGATTTCTCCGTTCTTTTTAAGTGTGAACTCAATATTTCCGTTCTTAAAGTTTTCAATGGGTAACCAC
>JBFHIN010000387.1:0-2353 GCA_041596415.1 Crocinitomicaceae bacterium
AGCTATTATCCTATCTTGAACAGTGGGGCTACCACCTCTTTGTATATGGCCAAGGACCGAATGCCTCACGTTATATTCAGGAAGCTGAGGCTTTACTAGGTTCATTATTTCATACGCACTACCCGCATCATCACCCTCTGCAACCAACACTATAGTACTTCTTCTTCCTTTATTATGTCGCTTTATATCTTCTACTAGTTTCTCAATATCCGTTACTTCTTCGGGAATTAATACTAACTCAGCTCCAGAAGCTACAGCACTATTTAGCGCGATAAATCCAGCGTCACGACCCATGACTTCCACAAAGAAAACCCGATGATGGCTACTTGCCGTGTCACGAATTTTATCGACTGCATCAATAACAGTATTTAAGGCCGTATCGAAACCAATGGTCGCATCAGTACCGTATATATCATTGTCAATAGTTCCCGGAAGACCAATAATTGGAATATTCATTTCTTCACCTAGAATCTTAGCTCCCGTATAAGTTCCGTCACCACCAATAACAATTAATCCTTCTACATGATGATCTTGCAAATAATCAATTGCCTTTGCTCTACCTGCAGCTGTTCTAAATTCTTCGCATCGGGCACTTCCTAAAATTGTTCCACCGTATTGGATGATGTTATCGACATCGCTATAGTTCATTATTTTACCACGTTGATCTATCATCCCCTGATAACCGTCATAAATGCCGAAAGGAACAATTCCAAAATGTTTACAAGTCTTAACAATGGAGCGAACCGCTGCATTCATTCCAGGAGCATCGCCACCGGAAGTCATCAATCCAATTTTTTTCATAGTCTGAAAATAGTAATTTCACAAAAATTCTTATTCTACTTTATGGATTATTTTATTTTTTTCATCTAAAGCCAAATGGGATACTTTAAGCGTCGGAAATATCAGCATCTTGAAGATGATCAATTGATCTCTATCTACAAAGAGAATTTCTCATCAGATATTATCGGCATTTTATATCAGCGTTATGCCCACTTAGTATTGGGTTCCTGTATGAAGTATCTTAAAAATCCACAGTATGCTGAAGACCTAACAAGTAAGATTTTTGAACTTCTTCCTGATCGTATCCAGCGCCATAACATACAGTATTTTAAGTCATGGCTTTTCACCGTTACTAAAAATGAATGTTTAATGGAGATTCGTAGGGAGAAGAACAAATGGAACACATTAAGTCCTCAGTATGTTCAACACATTGAGGATGAAGAATTTTACGAAGACAATGAATACTCCATAAAAATCATGGAGAGTCATCTTTCTGAATTAAATACGGAACAACGAGAATGCATTGACTTGTTTTATTTTAAAAATAAATCGTACACAGAAATTTCAGAACTGAAGGGAATCACCGTAAATCAGGTTAAAAGTTATATACAGAACGGCAAACGTAATTTAAGAATAAGAATGGAGAAAGATCCTCAGTTCAAACAACAGGAATTATGAAAAATAATTTAACCAGAAAGGAACTATTTAAGTATCTGTCTTCCAACAACGAGACAGAAAAGAGACTTATAGAGAAAAAATCTATGGCGGATGCCTTAAATGAAGATGCTTTCGAAGGCTGGAACAATCCATTATTAAGCAAATCCAATTTACGTGCTTTAGATAAAAAATACTTGCCCAACAAAATATGGCCCTATATTTTAGGTGCTGTAATTTTGATAGGTGTTTCGACTGGTTTATTATGGACTCAGTTTTCCTCTGAAAAAAACATCCCGACAGAAAAACTCTCTTCATTAGATGTGAATAAAGTCGAATACATTGACCAAACAGATGTTATACTACCGGATGCCATCACTGAAATGATGGAATTACCTTCTGCTAAGCAAATCAAACCACGTAATGTTGCCAAGGATTTCACCTCTAATCAACACAGTGAAGAAAATCCTAAAATAGAGATAGATCCAAAAGAACTTAATTTACCTGTAAATATATTGCCTGAAGTAAAAAAGCCAGTTCAAATCGTTCGAGAACAAACCTTAGGTAAAGAAGTATATTTAAAGGAGATGAAATTATTGGATTACAGAAGCTATCGCTCTAGACCAACCATTAAAACAGAACAAATAATTCTCACAGGTACTCCGGCGAATGTAGGAGAAGTGAAGAACGAACAATCCGATGGTGAAACAAGAACTATAGATGTGCCCTACATCGAATATTTGGAAAAATCCGTTGGCTACTTTGCAAAGGGTCAGTATAAAAAGTCCTTAGCACGTTTTCAGGTAATTTTAAATACTTATCCAGACGATATTAATGCTCATTTCTATTCTGGATTGTGTTATTACAATTTGAATGATTTTTCGAATGCGATCGCCTCTTTTAATTCTTGCTTACAATC
>JBFHIN010000388.1:0-2346 GCA_041596415.1 Crocinitomicaceae bacterium
TAACGAAATGGATCCGTTCATTGCTGTGAAAAAGAACCAAGCATCAATAAATGAACTAGTTGATTAATATTTTTTATCTTGTTTTAAAAACTGAAATGTTCTTTCGCTGCTTCTTTCTACTATTCATTGTCTGCTCGGTTAGTGCGCAGTCGCCAATACTTCCTACTCCTGCGGTATACAAGCCGCTAAGTGAAAGTATTTGGTTCGGCAACCAGCTTTCAATAAACGATGAATATTTGCCCGACAATTGTAAAACCTATTTGGCAGGACTTCTGACCAATCAGATGAAAATGCGAGCGGTTTTTTCTTCTTCGGGGCATGATTTGAATTTTAAAAAAATTACCAATGTTCCGCAAGATTATTATACCATTAACATAGACGAAAAGATTACGATCACTTATTCCACGGAGGCTGGATGTTTTTATGCTATCAACTCGCTTTATCAGCTGATGAACAAGGAAGATGTAGGCTTTACAGTCTTCAAGTGTTTTTTACAAGATTATCCTAAATTCAGCTGGCGTGGAATGCACCTGGATGTAGCTCGACATTTTTTCACTGTTGATGAGGTAAAAAGATTCATTGACTTGATTGCATTCTATAAGTTCAACACCTTCCATTGGCATTTGACCGACGATCAAGGATGGAGAATTGAGATCAAAAAGTACCCTCTGTTAACTGAAATTGGCGGCTGGCGCGATTCCACCATGATCGGACATTACAAAACAGAGCCGCGTCAATATGATACAACGCGTTATGGTGGATTTTACACGCAAGAGGATATAAAAGAAGTAGTTGCTTATGCTGCTAGTAAATACGTGAATATTGTCCCTGAGATCGAAATGCCCGGACACGCCAGGGCCGCCTTGGCTGCTTATCCGAATCATTCCTGCACAGGAAAAAAATTGGGAGTACCCGGAGAATGGGGAGTGTTTGAAGAAATATTTTGTGCCAAAGAAGGGACGATCGATTTTTTAAAAGATGTCTTATCAGAAGTAATAGAGCTATTCCCATCGGAATATATACACATCGGGGGAGATGAGGCACCAAAGATCCGCTGGAAAACTTGTCCTAAATGTCAAAAGGTTATTCGTGAAAATGGACTTAAGAACGAAGATGAATTACAAAGTTTTTTCATTCGGGAAATTGACAAGTATTTGACAGCCAATAATAGGAAACTCATTGGTTGGGATGAAATACTTGAAGGAGGATTGTCTCCCAATGCAGCAGTGATGTCGTGGCGAGGAATGAAAGGTGGGATAGAAGCGGCACGTCAAGAACATTACGTGGTTATGACACCTACAGAATATTGTTATTTTGACCATTACCAAAGTTTAAATGCAAATGAACCCTTGGCAATTGGAGGATTAACGACCTTGGAAAAAGTCTATGCGTTCAATCCTATACCAAAACATTTGGAAGCAAATAAACAGGCCTATATACTCGGTGCTCAGGGAAATCTTTGGACGGAATACATCGATAATTTTAAAAAGCTGGAATACATGGCTTTTCCGCGCGCCATTGCCCTGGCAAATGTGGTTTGGTCAGTGAATAAACCCGAGTACCTGGAATTTCAGCGAATTTTGATTGAAAAGCATTTTGATTTGCTGGATCATTGGCATGTAAATTATTCTAAGGCGATTTTGGAACCCAAAATGAATATGTTTCCATCTGATAATGGTGTGTTAATACGTTTTGAACCGCAATTTAAGGACGAAGAATATGCAGTAAAGATCCAAGATGGAGATGAGCTACAAAATTTAAAGATTAAAAGCGCTCAAAGCATAGAGATTCATCGTAGTTCAAACGATTTGATTGACACAGTTCGTCTAGCTTTGATGAGTAACCTATATCCACAGGGACAAACGTATCTTATATTGAATCACCCATTCCTTAATGGAAAAGTGGAACTATCAGCGTTACCAAATGAACGTTTCGTTGGTCAAGGTACTTTTACCTTGGTTGACGGAATAAAAGGAAAGAGACCTTGGAATGGCGCTGAATGGTTGGGCTTTGATACGAGCAAACTGGAAATTATTTTGGATGCCGGGAAAAAAGTGAATTTAAACGCTGTGGAATTGTCTTTTTTGGAGGACCCTACCTCATGGATCTACGCTCCGACTGAATTGAATTTCTATGTTGCTAAAAACAAGAAAAAATGGAAGCAGATAGCTACTGTTTCATCCATGGATAAAGCAAAAGAAATATGGAATCAACCGATTCGTCGAAAGGCAAGATTTGTAAAAATTGTTGTCAATTCTCCAGATAAAATTAGTGAAGGAAAACCGGGATCAGGTCACAAACCCTGGCTTTTCATGGATGAAATTATGTTATTCTTTAAGGAATGAA
>JBFHIN010000389.1:0-2322 GCA_041596415.1 Crocinitomicaceae bacterium
GAAACAAGCCTGAAAAAAGACTTCGGAATTGTTCGCCCAAAGATTGCTGTTTTTGGATTAAACCCTCATGCAGGTGAGAATGGAAAAATGGGCACAGAAGAACAGGAAATTATAAATCCTGCCATTCAGCAGGCAAGAAATGAAAATATGTTGGCTTTTGGTCCTTACCCGGCCGATGGTTTCTTTGGTTCACCGGCAAGGTCAGATTTTGACGGAGTGTTGGCTATGTATCACGATCAAGGATTAACAGCTTTCAAGGCCCTGGCTTTTGAAGATGGCGTGAATTACACTGCAGGTCTGCCCATTGTGCGCACATCTCCGGATCATGGTACAGCCTTCGATATTGCAGGTAAAAACGTCGCTTCTGAGGATTCTATGCGCCATGCCATTTATGTTGCAATGGACGTATACAGAAACCGACAATTCACGAAGGAAATTTCGGCTAATCCGTTAAAAATAAGCGTGCGAGAAAAGCGCAGAGGTTCCAACGAACTGGAATAAAAAAGGAAATCAGGAAATTTTCAAAGGATATTAACAACTATAAGTTAATTTTACTACCTTTGCCCTCCAATTTTAATCCGAATGAAGTCGAAAAGTGAATTTATTATTCCGTTTGTAGGCTTAAAAATGGGATTTCATGAATTTGATTTTGAGATTCATGAATCGTTCTTTGAAGATTATGGTTATTCAATAGTACAGAAGGGTGAGCTGTTGGCAAAAATTGTTTTAGAGAAAAAAGAAACAATGCTGATCGCTGACTTTGAAGTAGAAGGAATGGTTACTACTTTGTGTGATCGATGTAATGACCCGCTAGACGTTAAGGTCAAAGGGAATTACAGGATCATCTACACGTTTGGTACAAATGAGAGCAATGATGAGTCGTTGGTCATATTACACCCGGACAGTTACGAAGTAGATTTCCGTGATCCGCTCTATGAGTTAATTACCATTTCACTTCCAATCAGGAAAATTCATCCCAAAGGTGAATGTAATGAGGAAATGATGGAACTGTTGAATAAGTATGGTCTAAACCCAGACGATACCGACGATGAGGAGGAAGAATGGGATGAAGACGATTGGGACGATGACGATTGGGACGATGACGAGGATTGGGAAGATGATGAAGATGATCAGAACGATCCGGATGACGGTCCGATTGATCCCCGATGGTCGGTTTTAAAAAATTTGAATTAAATACACATAAATAATAGAAAATGGCACATCCTAAACGAAAGATTTCGAGAACAAGACGTGACAAAAGAAGAACGCATAAGAATGCTGTTGCTAATAACATCGCAACTTGTCCTACAACAGGTCAACCGCATTTGTTTCACCATGCGCACTGGCACGAAGGAAAGCTTTATTATAAAGGTAAAGTAGTAGCAGAAAAAGAACTAGCAGTTTAATACTGCTGCGTAAATCCGCTTCTTTATGAAGATTGGAATTGATATTTTAGGCGGTGATTTTGCTCCGGACGCTAATTTGGCCGGAGCAATTCTTGCTAAAAAGGAGCTTCCAAATGGTGTCGGGTTGGTTTTATTAGGCGACAGGGATCAAATCTCTAGTGGCCTTTTGTCGTTGGGAGCAGATCCTAATGATTTTGAATTGGTGCACGCTCCAGATGTGATCACCATGCATGACCATCCAACCAGAGCCATTCCTCAAAAACCGAACAGTACGATTTCTGTCGGTTTTGATCTCCTCGCTAAGCAAGATATTCAAGCCTTTGCAAGTACCGGTAATACAGGTGCCATGCTTGTTGGTGCAATCTACAAGATCAACACGATCCCGGGAATTATTCGTCCGTGCATCACCTCCACCTTGCCTGCAATCGACGGTTCAAAATCCATTTTATTGGATGTTGGCTCAAATGCAGATTGCAAGCCGGATGTGTTGTATCAATTTGCGGTGTTGGGATCTCTCTACGCTAAAAATGTTTACGGCGTGGAAAATCCAAGAGTAGCATTGCTGAACATCGGTGAGGAAGAATCGAAAGGAAACTTGTTGACGATCAATGCGCATAAATTGATGGCCGAATCTGACGACATCAATTTCATCGGCAATCTAGAGGGAAGGGATCTTTTCTTTGGTAAAGCAGATGTTATAGTTTGCGATGGTTTCACCGGAAACGTGGTGCTCAAGGAAGCTGATGGAATCTATACCTTGATGAAGAAACGCGGTATTAACGATGAATATTTTGATCGTTTCAACTACGAGAATTATGGCGGTACACCAATTCTTGGGGTGAAAGGAAACGTTATCATTGGTCACGGAATTTCGAACGATATTGCCGTTAAAAATATGATATTACATGCCTATGAA
>JBFHIN010000390.1:0-2319 GCA_041596415.1 Crocinitomicaceae bacterium
ACTTCCTCTATTTCTTGTGATCTTCTTCCTGCAGAAACCACTACTGTTGCAATATTTTGCACTGGTTCTGAAAGCATGATGGTCACTTCCCCGGCCTTTTCAATACGAGTCGTATCAGTCACATAAGGCAACATCGAAGTTATTAAGGTAACCGGATAATTCTCTGCATTTATCGTAAACTTTCCATCAAAATCTGATATAGCCTTATTTCCATTCGAAGCGATTATTTTCGCACCAACCACAGGTTCCTTGTTATCCGCTTGTACCACTTTCCCTTTTATCTGTGCATTAGCAAAGCTTGATACAAAACATAGTAATAGATAGTAGTATCTCATAGTCATTGGTTTCATTCGTTTTAGCAGTGCCGCTAAAATACCAAAAAACCTCAAATTTCAACTGTTTTACGCCTCAGTTGTCTAATACTTTACCACTAAATCAGTTTAGTATTTAGTAAGCAAGATAATTAAACGAGTACTGCTTTAATGCGAACTTTTTTCGTAAATTCAATAGACCTTTTACTTTAAAAATGATTGAAAACTTAACCGCTTACCAAATCGCCTTGACGCAATTGGAGGGTATTGGCAATAAAAAAGCGAAAATACTCTTATCTAAATTTGACTCCCCTGAATACATTTTTAAGGCCTCCTTAAATGAACTACATGCACTTTCTGGTATAACGAAAGATACTTTGCGAAAAATCGACCGAAACAAAGCTTTGGAACTAGGTATTAAACACGCCGCTTACTTTCAGAAAAACGGCATAAAGGTGCACTTTTTAAATTCTCCAGATTATCCCAGAAGACTTAAAAACTGTGAAGACGCACCTTTGGTTCTTTATTCAAAAGGGAATCTATCTGTTAATCCTGATCGCTGCATTGCCATTGTGGGTACTAGAACATCATCGTCTTATGGACGTTACCTTTGCGAAGATCTGATCGAACAATTAAAAGACAAAAATATCCAAGTTGTTTCTGGTCTGGCATATGGAATTGATATCATCGCTCATCAAGCTAGTGTTAAAAATAAAATCGAAACCATTGGTGTTTTGGGTCATGGTCTCGATAGAATTTACCCCAGAGAGCATTTGAAAACCGCCAAGGAAATGTTACACAAAGGTGGGTTGCTGTCGGAGTATTTACCTGGAACATTACCCGATAGAGAGCATTTTCCCATGCGGAATAGAATTGTTGCAGGACTTACGGATGCTGTGGTCGTTATTGAAAGTAAACAGAAAGGTGGGTCCCTCATTACTGCTTCTTTGGCCCTTGATTACAATAGAGATGTTTTTGCCTATCCCGGCAATGTTGGTCAAGTACAATCTGAAGGATGCAACCAACTCATTCAGCAAAACAAAGCCCAACTTGTTCAAAGTGCCGATGATATTCTAAATGTTTTGGGTTGGAATAGTGAAACATCTTCAAAAACCAATCAACGCCTAATTTTTGACGAATTAAACGAAGCGGAAAAATCCTTGTGTCATCATTTGGTCAATAGTACGGGGGAGCATGTTGATGTATTGGCTATTAAAACAAGTCTACCCATTTCTATGATCAATGTCCATTTATTTAATTTGGAAATGAAAGGAATCATTCGTCCTTTACCCGGCAAAAAATATGTCCTTGTATAAAAAAAGGACACCTTTTGAGTGTCCTTTTTATTCAATTTATTCAGCTTTATCTTCTAATTCCTGCTTGTAAGAATCTTCTGTTGTCTACTACCTCCGCTTTTTTCTTCAAAGCGCTCAAGGCTTGTCCTTGAATACCACCTTTCAAAGAAGACTGCAATTGATCTCTTTCCATGTTATAATTAGCTGCCGCTGGAGCTTTGGTTGTTTTATCAATTCGAATCACATAAACACCCATTTTACCTTTTAATGGAAGCGTTCTTTGTCCGTCTTTCAGACCAGAGAACAACGCTCCAATCACTTCTGGTTCATAACCTGCACCAGTAATTTGTGGATTGGCAAATGTAACCTCAGCTTTCAGTACTTCCACATTTCCTCTCTTCGCCATTGCTTCAAGAGACTTATCTTTTAACAATTGATTGGTAAAGCGTTCAGCCTTTTTCTCTTCAATAAGATCTCTTTTCATGACTAACTCAACATCTTCGAAGTTCGGAACTCCTTTTTCACGAATTGAAGAAACGATAGCAATAATGTAGCGATCCTTATCCTTGATAGGAGAAGTCGTAATATCACCCACTTTTGCATCTTCATTAAAGGCCAATTTCAAAATCTTATCTTCAGCCAATGAAGTTGTGAAGCCATAGATCTTAGGATTCTCCTCCTGAATATTAATTGGACGTACAAAATAACCCGCC
>JBFHIN010000391.1:0-2315 GCA_041596415.1 Crocinitomicaceae bacterium
AAGGATAAAGATGCTTGTGCGTTGATCAACACAATAGATTGCAAAGAAAAATTCGGCTATCGACTAAAAGATGGGGTTGCCTTCCCTATGAATGAACTAGCTGAACATAAATTCCTTACAGGTTTGTTTGATGCAGTGAGCCAACAAAACACAAAATCCTATGTTCAAGAAATATTCGAATTATTAGGATGGGAGTTCAATGGCGAAGAATATGTATTTGACAACCATGAAGACAAAGGTTATTCCTGGCCATTTTCCGGAGGAAAAATTAAGGTTGGATTGAATACAGGATGCGGTGATCGCTGGACAACACGTTTATGGCCCGATGAAAATTGGATCGAATTGATCGACCTACTAAAAAAGGCCGGTTATGAACCCGTTTTGTTGGGAGGAGAACAAGAAGATGCAAAAAATAAGATGCTTGCTGAGAAAACCGGAGCTATCTATATGGGTTATTTCAGTTTGCCGAAATTCATCAATTTAATGCATCAAATGGAGATCATTGTAACGCAAGTTACTATGGCGATGCACATTTCAGTGGCATTGCAAAAGAAAATGATCCTGATGAACAACATTTTCAATCCGCACGAATTTGAACTTTATGGCAGAGGCGAAATTATCGCACCTTCCAAGCCCTGTGAATGTTATTTCGCGGGTAAATGCAAACACGGAGCTTCATGCATGAAGGATCTTTCTGCCACTGCAGTTTTTGATGCTGTAACGAAATATGTTCCGGTTCCTTGAGAGTATTACAGCTCACATATCGAGTACCCTTCCCTCCCACAGATGGAGGAGCAATAGGAATTTATAATATCACCAAAGGACTTTCTGATAATGGATGTGATGTTGACTTGTTGGCCATCAATACCCCAAAACATACACAACCAAAGGATGCTATGCAAAAATATGCTCGGCAGTTCGATGTTTTTGTAAATACTTCGATCAACCCATTCAAGCTTCTTAAAAACGTCTTATTTAGCCGAGTACCGTACAACGTTGAGCGTTTTTACGACAAGGAGGTTATTCAAAAACTTAAAGAACTTCTTCACAATAACAGTTATGATTTTATACAGTTGGAAAGTGCTTTTGTAGTGCTTTACATCGATGAAATTCGAAAAAATACTTCGGCACCAATTCTTGTACGAACACACAATATTGAATACATCATTTGGGAACGTTTGGCTAAAAACGAGCGTAATGTATTGAAGAAAATATTCTATAAGCATCTGGCAAAAAGACTGAAAAGCTTTGAAGCAACATATTACAATCAAGCAGATGCGTTGGCAGTTATCACTGAAGAAGACGAAAAACGATTGATCGACCTGAAGGTGAATAAACCGATGCGCATCATTCCTGCCGGTGTAGTCTTAGATAACTATCTCCTACGAAAAATCAAAAGCCCAAAGGAAAATACGCTTTTCATGATCGGTGCTTTGGATTGGTTACCAAATATTGAAGGACTGAATTGGTTTTTAAATAATGTTTGGGAAAAATTGCTAGAACTCCATCCCAACATTGAACTTCACATTGCAGGGAAATCAACTCCTGAATGGCTGCATACATTGAACAAAAAGAACATTTTTGTGCACGGTTTTGTGGATGATGCTGTCGAATTTATGCAATCCTATTCGCTGATGCTTGTTCCCTTGCTTTCTGGTGGAGGTATGCGTGTAAAGATTATTGAAGGAATGGCGGCTGGAAAATGTATAATTTCAACTTCAGTGGGAGCCGAGGGTATTGAAGTTGCAGATGGAAAAAATATCATTTTAGCCGATAACGCTAGCGATTGGGCAAAAGCAATTCATGATCTTTTGAATACCCCAGCGAGGATCCGTGAAATAGAAGAAAAAGCACAGCAAACCGCAATTGATCATTACGATAACAAAACGATTACCGGAAGATATCTTGAATTGTTTGAATCGATAAAAGAATAATAGTGAACCAAAAACCCGACATAGTCATTATTCTTTCTCGTTTCCCCTACCCTCTGGAAAAGGGAGATAAACTTCGAGCGTATTACCAAATCAAGGAATTATCTGCTGTTTATTCCATTCATTTGTTCAGCATAACAGATAAATCTGTCTCTATTGAACAATTTCAAGCTGTTAAAAAATATTGCGCATCACTTGAGATAATCAAGATCAACCTATGGACGAAAGTCTGGAACATGTTCTTGTGTCTTTTCAATAAAAACCCTTTTCAAACGGGTTATTTTTTGAACCAAAGAGGAAAAAGGAAATTCTTACGAAAACTCAACGACATTCAACCAGTATTGATCTACAATCAATTGATCCGTACAACTGAATATTCAAAAA
>JBFHIN010000392.1:0-2313 GCA_041596415.1 Crocinitomicaceae bacterium
AAAAATAACGAAAACGCTATGGTAAAGAATACGTGTAAAAAACAGGAAATCACAAAGGATATTATTGACGCCTTCTCTGATGCCCTTTTGAACAAAAACGTCAATTTGTTGGAATCACTTCTTGATGACAACGGCCAATTCAATATTCAAACGGAACGGCTCAACACAATTGTAGTGAATAAAAAGCGCTTTTTATCATGGACGAATAAGCGATTAAAGAACGACGATATCCACGCCATCGAAAAAGACACTTGTTTACACTGTTCCATGGGAGCAACCGTATTACTCATCAATAAGGGTCAGTTTCCAAGACAAATTAAAAATTCCGCAGAACGATCCAAAACCGGTTTGATGTTAGAAACAAATAACAACTCTATCACCCAGATAAAGTTCTGTTACGTCTTTACTAAAACCGAGAACTTATATGTATTTGAAGAACAACTAAGGGGGAGCATAGGGCCCACTTCAAAAGCCTCTGACAGCTGAAGGAGACTTTTTTCTTATCTCCAATCCATCACGTGATTGATCTGTAACCAAAAAACATGGGTGTTGGTGTAGGTATTTTTCACTTGGCTTGATGCAAATTGTTTACTCCATGTGAAGGCTATTTTAAAATCTTTGTTGATATGCAATGTTGGAGCTACCATAAATCTGTTTTGATCGAAGGTATTAAAAGGTGATCTTCCAGAGTTAAAGAATATCTCATCTCCAATCGTTAGTGAAATTCTTCTTTCTTTTTGCGATTTAGAAAGATGGATCAAAGGAAAGTTAGTCATTAGAGAATAGCGAAAACGGAAATTGAAGCTGTTAGGATTTTGGATTAGACCATCTGCTATCGAATTAAAAAACCTCTCTTCCAAGCGGATACGATGTTTAATATCAATTGATTTAACTTTTTGATTAACTAGAAGTTCTTGGTAGGGTCTGAATTCGACGCGATTGAATTGATCCATTTTATAGAATCCTAAATGAGCAAAACCGGTAGATACTTTAATTGTCGGATTCAATGAATAGCTAATTCCTGAGCGAATGATATATTGGGTTCGTTGTTCGAATAAATTTTTCCAGCGTAAACCTCCATCCAAAAGAAGCGCAAACTTATCGTTTAGTTTGGTCTGTGCATAATACTGTAGCCAAATTTGATTTTCTGAGTTGATTGTATGCTTCTGTGACAAGAAATTGTTTGGAAGTACAAGGAAAATTAAAATAACCGTTGCTAGTAATAGGGAGAAGTAAGTTGTTTTAACCGAGTCGATCATTTTGAACTATTCTTTTGAGTTGATTTTCATAATTGCTTTAAGAAATTACTCCTAAGCATGAAAAACGTTCAAAACAAGGTTAGCCACAAATAATTGTAGACAAGGAAATCAATGTTACAAAACAACAAATTTTTGATCAGTAAAAAGCAATGAAAAAGATGCTGAAATTGTACTACTAATTTTTAAAGAAAATATATCCATTTAAAGAGCTAGCAATTAATAACCAGACAAAATAGGGAAGAAGAAGCGCTGATTTCCATTTTATCTCGGGCCAGTAACGAAATAAGAAATAGCCGACAACAATGGTTAATAAAATAATCGTTAAAAGCCCGAATCCTATTTTTTGGAAGTAGAAAAAAATTGGGTTCCAGCTCACGTTCAAGATCCATTGAAGAGTGAAAAGTGTAAGGAGCATTGTTTTATTTTCTACTTGCGGCCAAAGAAAGGCCATATAGAAGGAGAAGCAGATCATGATACTTGTCCATGCGAATCCAAACATCCATCCTGGCGGTGTCCATGGCGCTTTATTGAGTGCCATGTACCAGTCTGAAGGGACACCCTTTCCCGTGAATAAGCTGCCTAAAAAAAGAGCACCAAAATTAAGAACTAAGAAAATTAAAATTAATCTAAGCGTCATTACTCTGATAATTTGATAGGTGATAAAAATATATTTCTTAAGCTTTTGAACGACATGAATGCCTTTAAAAATAATTAAGCGGTTAAAGTTCGTATTTGTATGACTTAAGTTCTAATATGTTTCTATTCATAGTACCACTCTTTAATACTGTTTTTTGGAGAAAAACAAGGTATACATTGTTTTGCGAATCCACTTTCATTAATAGGTCTTCAAGTGAATACCCCTGCAATTTTTCACCTGTTTTATAGGTGCCGTTATAGGGAGTAGACCCCAGTTTACCGAGCTTATTCCATGAGCCATTTTTCAGTTGAAAGGTGTTAATAAAATGGAAGTTATCAATATATGAAATAACAGGTGAATTTGTATTCGTAAATTCCAAATTGACATGGTAGGGTGCATCTCGAACGGGAATTTCAT
>JBFHIN010000393.1:0-2307 GCA_041596415.1 Crocinitomicaceae bacterium
AGCGCAAAATAGATATATTTCGTTGTCGCAAGAAGGATCAAGGTCCAAATAACCGAAGAAAGACCCCCAAGAATAAGATCTCTTGAAAAATCTGTTCCGTTCCCTGTAATTGCTTGAAACACATAAAGAGGCGATGTACCTATGTCACCGAATACTATTCCGATAGTAATAAGTGTTCCTGCAAGGGTGGCTTTGTTTGTGTTGAATGACATTTCTAAAATTTGAACAAAAGTAATTTAAATGTGGCAATTAGGTCATTGGATAAAATAAAAAAATCCGCCTTATGGGCGGATTTTCACTATATAGAGTAGTTTACTTGTTATTTTTTCACTGCGTCCACAACCGCCTTGAAAGCTTCAGGGTGGTTCATGGCTAAATCTGCAAGAACCTTACGGTTCAATTCGATTCCACTTTTGTGTACAGCACCAATGAATTGAGAATAGCTCATTCCGTGTTGACGTGCACCAGCGTTAATACGCGTGATCCACAATGAACGGAAGTTTCTTTTCTTTTGCTTACGACCTTCATAAGCATAATTTAAACCTTTTTCTACTGCGTTTTTCGCAACAGTCCAAACGTTTTTTCTTCTACCAAAGTAACCTTTGGCAAGTTTCATCAAGTTTTTTCTACGAGCTCTTGATGCTACGTGATTTACTGATCTTGGCATAATTTCTAGTTTTTTGATAAGGAGTGCTGCATTATCTCAGCAGACTTAGTTACTCAATACCGGGTTAAACAATTAATAAACCGATTGTGGTCATAATCCGTCTAATGACAGATTACTTCATACACAATTGTAATTTAATATTTGACATGTCAGCTTCGTGAACTAGTCCCGAATGTGTCAAATTACGTTTTTGCTTTTTCGTCTTCTTAGTTAAGATGTGACTTTTAAAAGCATGTTTTCTTTTGATTTTACCGCTTCCAGTTACAGTGAATCTCTTCTTTGCACTGGATTTAGTTTTCATTTTTGGCATCTCTCTTCGTTTTTAAAGTTACCTCTATATAGCTTCTTTAAGGGTAGTTTCAAT
The DNA here is from genome assembly GCA_041596415.1 of Crocinitomicaceae bacterium. Classification (GTDB taxonomy): domain Bacteria; phylum Bacteroidota; class Bacteroidia; order Flavobacteriales_D; family Crocinitomicaceae; genus M0103. Next base: position 1,032 of record JBFHIN010000393.1, read on the forward strand.
TAATGCTGCGCTAACGCTTGCAAATTATCAAAAGCTACGCTTTTTCTTATTTCTTTTTAGAATTGATCATGATGATCATTCTTTTACCTTCTAATTTAGGTAATTGTTCTACTGTACCCACGTCAGCAAGTTCTTGTGCGAATTTCAATAGCAACAATTCACCCCTGTCCTTGAATACGATCGTTCTACCACGGAAGAAAACATAGGCCTTTACTTTACTTCCTTCCTCTAGGAATTTGCGTGCATGAGCTAATTTGAAATTGAAGTCATGATCATCCGTGTTGGGTCCAAAACGGATTTCCTTAACAACGATCTTACTTTGTTTAGCCTTAAGCTCCTTTTGTTTCTTTTTCTGTGTGTAGAGAAACTTGCTGTAATCTAATATCTTACATACCGGAGGGTTAGCGTTTGGCGATATCTCAACAAGATCAAGGTCTTGCTCTTCGGCAATTTTCAAAGCCTCTGAAGTTGACATAACGCGTGGCTCTTCGCCTTCAGTCACTAAACGTACTTCACGAGAGGTAATTTTCTCGTTTATTTTGTGTTGTTCTTCTGTTTCTCTTTTAACAAAAGGTTTTTTTGTGTTTCTTCTCATTCAATAAATTAAACATGCGATGACAATTCTTCTTCGATTGATTGCTGAACAATGTTAGCAAAGCTTTCCAGTGTCATTGATCCAAGATCACCTTTTCCTCGTTGACGAACTGAAACTTCATTGCTGTTAGCTTCATTTTCACCAACGATCAGCATGAATGGAACTTTTTGCAATTCTGCTTCACGTATTTTCTTACCAATCTTTTCGTTACGGTCATCAACGAAGCCGCGAATATCGTAATTATTTAGCAATTCTGAAAGTTTTTCTGCATACGAATTGTATTTGTCAGAAATTGGAAGGATCGCATATTGCTCTGTTGCCAGCCAAAGTGGGAAATCTCCGGCACAATGCTCCAACAAAACAGCGACAAAGCGTTCCATAGAACCGAACGGTGCTCGGTGGATCATCACAGGACGATGTTTCTGGTTGTCACTTCCTGTATATTCCAATTCAAATCGTTCTGGCAAGTTGTAATCAACCTGAATTGTACCTAACTGCCATTCTCTTCCTAAAGCATCCTGAACCATGAAATCCAATTTTGGACCGTAGAAGGCTGCTTCGCCATATTCTACCACGGTATTCAGGTTTTTCTCAGCTGCAGCTTCAATGATTGATTGTTCGGCTTTTTCCCAATTTTCGTCGCTTCCAATATACTTCGAAGGCTCATTAGGATCACGCAAA
>JBFHIN010000394.1:0-2303 GCA_041596415.1 Crocinitomicaceae bacterium
ACATTTAAGAGCCTCCTACGGACAGGGCGTTAGATACCCATCGGTTGCGGAAAGATACACCTTGACAAATGTGGGAGCACTGAATGTTTTCCCTAATCCAGGTTTAAAGCCTGAGTACGGTTGGGCGGCTGAAATAGGAATCAAGCAGGGAATAAAAATAGGAGATTGGAAAGGACTCTTGGATGTTGCTGGGTTCATCAATCAATACGATAATATGATGGAGTTTACTTTTGGAATATTTACTCCCCCTGGTGTGGCTCCAAGTTTTAACCCAAATAGCCCTTATTATATCTACAAATGGATCGGATTCCAGGCTCAAAATGCTGAAAAAGCTAGAATTTCTGGAATTGAATTCTCATTTAATAGTCAGGGTAAGATTAAGAATGTGGAACTTGTTTCATTGATAGGGTACACCTACATGAATCCCATCAGTTTGAATACAGACTCAACCTATTTGATGAATTTTTCCGACTCGGGATCTAACGTATTGAAATACAGGTTTAAACATTTGGCCAAAGCAGATATTGAGGCAACCTATAAACAGTTTAGTATAGGTGCATCTTTACGTTATAACAGTTTTATGTCAAACATAGACCGCGTTTTCGAGGATGGTGTAGTGAACACAGAGATATTGCCGGGGTTGAAAAAATATAGAGAAGAAAATAATCAAGGAAGTTTAGTGTTTGATGCCAGAATTGGTTATAATTTTATGGAACACTATAGGGTAGGTTTTATGGTCAACAATGTACTGAATGCTGAGTATACAACGCGACCGGGAGACATTCAACCACCTAGAACCTTCTTGCTGCAAGTGCAAATGAAATTTAAATGAGAACTTTAGGAATTATTCCGGCCAGATACGGATCTTCACGTTTTCCCGGAAAACCACTAATCGATCTAAAGGGTAAAACCATGATCGAACGTGTTTACGAAGGCGCTGCTAAAAGTGATAAAATTGAAATGCTTGTAGTTGCCACCGATGATCAAAGAATCTACGATGAGGTTAAAAGATTTGGCGGAAATGTTTTAATGACTTCTGCCGAACATCAAACCGGAACTGATCGCTGTGCTGAGGTTGCCAGACATTTTCCGAATAACGATATTATCATCAATATACAAGGAGATGAACCCCTTGTTGATATTCGGCAGTTGGATCAGCTGATAACTGCCTTTGAGAATCCTGAAACAGAAATTGCTACCCTTGGAATTGCTGCTCAATCAATGGATGAACTAATGAATCCCAATCGTATAAAAGTGGTTGTCAATGCAAAAGATCAAGCGTTATATTTTAGTAGGAGTTGTATTCCGAACTTTGAAATGTTTAAAAGTGATGCACTTGATTTTTATCCTTTTTTAAGGCATATAGGTCTTTATGCTTATCGATCTGATATTTTGCAACAAATTACAGAATTACCCGTAACAGCCTTAGAGAAAGTTGAATCCTTGGAACAATTACGTTGGCTGTATCACCGTTTTCAAATTTCTGTTGTTAGAACAGAAATAGAAACACCCAACATTGACGTTCCGGAGGATATCGACAACGTGATTGCGATGTTGTAGGTTAGCGTGCAATGAGAATTTGGACAGCAAGCACTTAATTGTTATTTTTGGGATATGGTTTCTATTGAGTCACTTATAAGCGAACTTTTATTGCGTCACAACTGTGTGATCATTCCTTCTTTTGGTGGGTTTGTGGCAAAACAAACTTCGGCTGTAATTGATTTTAAGACAGGAACGATGCAACCGCCGAGAAAATCTCTCTTGTTCAATCGACAACTCATAAACAATGACGGTTTATTAATCGCTGAGTTGGCCCTCGCTAACAAATTGAATTATCAGGAATCATCGCAACGTGTTAACGAACTTGTATCATCTTGGAACGCCTCTCTGCAAAATGGCGAAAGAGTATCGATTGATAAGGTTGGGTACATCTTTCTAGATCAAGAACGCAACATGTGCTTCGAACAGGATCGCTTTTTTAATCTCTTACTTGACTCTTACGGGCTTTCCAAAGTTCACTTCATAGCTGAACAGGACGTGCAGTTAGCTCAAAAATTGACTCTTGAAAAAGAAGTAGTAGGTTCAGACGATGTCTCACTGGGATCTCAAACCGCCATCGTCTTTAATGCTGAAAATATTGAGTCGGTTGAGAAAGCAACTGTATCACGGATCATTGAGCATCCTGAATTAAAAACACGTATGAAGCCAAACGTATGGAAATACGTTGCAGCGGCTTGTTTACTTCCAGTTGCTTTCTACTCATTTTTTATACCGTTAAAATCCAATGTGCTTGAATCAGGCAT
>JBFHIN010000395.1:0-2300 GCA_041596415.1 Crocinitomicaceae bacterium
ACGCAACATAAATTAAACTAACATCACCTTCACCGCTGGTTTCGATTCAAAACTTAAGTGTTTAATCTATAGGATATCAACAGTAAATTCGGTGCTAAGGTAGGGCAAGTTTTTGAAGAATTATAAAACATTCGTCAACAAACCATTATATTTTCAATTCGATCTTTTCAATGACGAAAACTCGATGGGAATGATGTGAAGGAGAACATTCTTTTTATTTCATTCCACCCATGTCATAACTACACGAAAACCTGTTGTAGGATTAGCTCCTGAATATTCGTGTTTCGATTCAATTCGTACATCGTACCCGGTATTTCTCCATGAGCCTCCCATGTTTACACCTTTCGTAGCCAACATTTCGGCTGCATTTCCATTCAAGTTATAAATTCCAAAGTTATTCGGCCAATACGATTTACTTGGTGCTAAAATATCCGCATCGTCAGTTATCGTATATTCCATTTTTTTAATTTCATAATTACCAACTTCTTGATTGAAATGTATGCTTTCAGCTCCTATATTCAAGTGATTACACATCACATCCCCCTTTTCATTTCTTAATGAATTTGTTCCCCATGAATACGAAATGTTTTTTGCATCACCCCTTGCCGCACGAACTATCTCCGCCTCTAATGGTAAGCGAAATTTAAATTTCTGTGTTCCCAATTGCTTATTATACTTGGCGCTCAGCCACTGGCAATACAATTCTGCGCCTTCATGGGAAATATTTACCACAGGGTAATTATTGTATGCCTCATGACTATGATAATGCTCCGCCATTGGCTTAAAAAAACCATGACCCATATTCCATTTCGAAGAATCAACACGTGCTATTTCTAATTCTTTAAACTTACCCTTTGCGCGCAGATCATTTAAAAACTCACGGTAATTTGCATTAGTTACTTCCCTTTTTAACATATAAAATTGCTGTACGGTAACCTTTTCGTCTCCCACATAGCAAAGTCCACTTGGGACTAACGCAAATTCGTTAGCTAACATTTTTTTAATGGTCTTATCACTTTTTTTATCCGATTGAAATGCTGATGCAATTGCAATCAGAGCTAGTAACGCGAAGACATAGGTTGATCTCATAAGCAGTTTTTTCAATTAACGGTTCATTAGATTTTAGTTACAGGCTTTTCATTTTCAATTCACTTAATGTTGACCAAAATGAAGGGTAACTTTTAGAGACAGATTGTGCACCTGAAATTTCAATGTTACCATCTGTTAGAAGTGCGGCAATAGCCATGCACATAGCAATTCGGTGATCACCGTGAGAATTGACTTTTCCTCCTTTCAACTGCCCGGTTCCATAAACCAGCATTACATTTTCCTCTAATTCAATTTTAAGCCCTAGACGTTTGAATTCTTTTTGCAACACTACTCCCCTGTCACTTTCTTTGTCCTTAAGTCGTTTCACTCCTCTTATTTTTGACGTCCCGTTAATACCGGCTGCCAAAGTCACTAAAGCAGGAAATAGATCAGGGCAATTTGTGGCGTCAAACTCAAAAGGTTTTCGCTTTGAACCATCCACTGAAATTCCATCCTCCTCAAAAAGCACCGTACAGTTCGCATTCATCAGTGCATTGAGCATTTCTTTATCGGCTTGCAAACTTGCCATTTGAAGTCCTGAAACTTGAATTTTACATCCCAAGGCTGCTGCAGTTAACCAATAACTTGCAGAACTCCAATCACCTTCAACAGTGTATTCGCAGGGTTGAAAACGCTGCTTTCCAGCAATACTGAAATCCTCGTAATTATTTTGCTCAATATAAATTCCAAATGCCTCCAGCGTATGAATAGTCATTCTAACATATGGAATACTGGCCAGTGCAACGACTTTAAGAAAAGAACTTGATTCTTTCAGTGGTAAGGCGATTAGTAAACCTGAAATATATTGCGAACTTTGTGAGCCGTCGACAGAAAAATTGTCTTCCGTGATTTGTCCGTTGATCTCAAAGGGAATATGTCCTTCATCCGATTTAAATTCACAACCCAGTCTTGGAAACAAATGATCAAAAAAATACATCGGCCGTTTTTTCAAACTTCCTTTACCATTGATCTTAAAATTGCCGGGGATTACGGCACATAACGTAGTTAACAACCGAAGGCTCAATCCACTTTCACCTGCATGTAATTCTGCATAATCCGGTAAACGTTCTATGCCTCGAATCTTTATTTCGTGTGTACTCAATTGATCTACACTTGCCCCCAATTTGATGACTGAATTCAACATCGCCTTTTCATCATCACTGGCGCCAAAATTTTTAATCACAGATTCCCCATGGGCAAGAGCGGCACAA
>JBFHIN010000396.1:0-2298 GCA_041596415.1 Crocinitomicaceae bacterium
AGAAACTATTCGAAGATGTGTTTTCCTACGCAAAAATGAACGTTAAATAGATTAGCTAAACAAATTAAAATAGACGCTTATGTCAATGTTGGAAATGAAAGTCCCGAGCCCGGGTGAATCGATATCAGAAGTAGAAATTGCACAGTGGTTAGTGGCTGACGGAGATTACGTTGAAAAAGATCAAGCCATCGCCGAAGTAGATTCAGATAAAGCAACACTGGAACTTCCTGCTGAAGAAAGTGGTATTATCACCCTAAAGGCAGAAGAAGGTGAAGTAGTGAAAGTGGGTCAGGTTGTATGTTTGATCGACACTTCAGCGAAAGCTCCTGAGGGTGCTGCAGCTCCGAAAAAGGAAGAAAAGGCTGAAGTTGCTGAAACAAAAACAGAAGCGGTGAAAGCTCCTGCTCCAAATCCCGACCCGGTGAAAAAGGAGAACAACTATGCCGCAGGAACACCTTCAGTTGCTGCGTCAAAAATGATGGCAGAGCAAGGAATTAAAGCGACTCAGGTGAATGCAACCGGAAAAGACGGTAGAATCACTAAGCAAGATGTTGTTGCTGCAATGTCGGCAGGATTTTCAGCAGCTGCCGTTTCAGGATGGGGCGGTACAAGAGATCAGAACAGAGAGAAGATGTCGATGCTGCGTAGAAAGATTGCTGAACGCTTGGTTTCTGTGAAGAATGAAACGGCTATGTTAACTACTTTCAATGAGGTAGACATGAAACCAATCATGGATTTGCGTGCCAAATACAAAGATGCATTTGCCAAACACCACGAAGTGAATCTTGGATTCATGTCTTTCTTTACCAAAGCAGTTACTGAAGCTTTGAATTTGTTCCCTGCTGTGAACGCACAGATCGATGGCAACGAAATGATATTCCATGACTACGCCGATATCGGTATTGCCGTGTCTTCACCAAAAGGATTGATGGTTCCTGTTGTTCGTAATGCTGAACAAATGTCCTTGGCAGATATTGAAAGAGAAATTAAGCGCTTAGCCATCAAAGCACGTGACGGTAAAATTACACCGGATGAAATGACCGGAGGAACATTTACGATTACCAACGGTGGCGTGTTTGGATCGATGTTATCAACGCCGATCATTAACCCACCTCAATCTGCTATTCTTGGTATGCATAATATCGTTGAAAGACCTGTTGCCATCAACGGACAAGTGGAAATTCGACCAATCATGTATGTCGCTCTTTCTTACGATCACCGCATCATCGACGGTAAAGAATCGGTAGGTTTCTTAGTGAAAGTAAAAGAGATGTTAGAAAATCCGGAAAGAATGCTATTTGGGGCAAAAGACCCTCATGCCGTATTACTTGGATTGTAAAAACAAGAAATATCATTGTACAAAAAGGGACTCGTTTGGGTCCCTTTTTTGTTATTAATACAAAAGGAATAATTTTCGTTTCAGATATCTTGTTAATTATCCTTTATCACTTCCACAATTCTGTTAATAACTACGTTGATAAAAGAATTAAAATTGCGCAGTTTACCTTTTTTAGCCTTGATGCTATGTTCTAACTTTGGAACAAACTATAATGCATGAACTCTACTGCCCAAAAATCGCGCAATATCTTGCGTTTATCTTGGTTACTTGCTATTTTTTCTTTGACAACATTCTTCTCTGCCAACGCAGCGATAATAACAGTTACAAGCACTGCCGATACCGGACCGGGCACACTGCGACAAGCCGTTCTTGATGCAGTTAGTGGCGACGAGATCAATTTTTCACTACCACAACCCAGTACGATAACATTGGGAACTGAAATTCAAATTCTCAATAAAAATCTGACCATAACAGGTTTGGGGATCACGAATCTATTCATCAGTGGTGCGGGATCCACCAACTTGTTTTATATCGAAGGATCTGTAATAAATTTCAACAATTTCACCTTGACTGATGCCAACGTCAGCTTAAGTTTCGGAGCAGCAATTTATGGCTGGAATTGCAATGTCACATTTACTGATCTGAATTTTACAAACAGTACAACCTACAACGGAGGAGCATTATACCTCGAAGAAACTTCAGGTGTACTAAACAATATTACTTTCTCGAACAACACTGCTGTTAATGGTGGTGCATTGGGTACATATTTGTGTGATCTTCTTATTTCTAATTGTACATTTTTGAATAATTCCTCCACAAATGGTGGGGCATGTATGTTCGATACAGACTTTTTGATACAACTTACAAATTGTACTTTTGATCAAAACACGGCAAGTGCATCAGGGGGTGCACAGTACATCAACTCATCAGTTGTTACTTTTACTAATTGCAATTGGAAC
>JBFHIN010000397.1:0-2295 GCA_041596415.1 Crocinitomicaceae bacterium
CTGCTGAAAAAAGAAAAAATTGTCAATCGCATCATAGCTTTATTTTATTAGGTAATCGAGATTTGAACAAAAGTAACAAGAATAAAAAAACAATTTTATACTTCTGCATTGGGAATCTACAACAGAAATTTATGTTAAATTCACTATAAAAAAACATGGACGCTCAGCACATACACCTACTTTTTAACCACGCACCAATTTTTCTTACACTATTTGGGATTTTGGTTTTTTCCTTTGGATTACTGAAGAAACAGACAATTTTGGAAAAAACAGGACTTCTCTCTTTTGTTGCCAGCGGTTTGCTTTCGTTCCCGACCTATTTTTCCGGTGAAAATGCTGAAGAAAAAGTTGAAGATCTTGCCGGTGTTTCTCATGCTATGATTCACGAACACGAAGAAATGGCAGAAACCGCCTTTTTTATGTTGATCGGATTGATGGTGGCATCCCTCATCTTGCTATTTGTGATGTGGAAAGCTAAAGAAATGAAAAATTCCGGGATGATGAAAATCCTTGTGCTTGTGCTTGCGGTATTATCTTTTTCTTATTTGGCGATCGTTGGAAACAACGGAGGGAAAATTCGACGTCCGGAATTACGTATTGAAAAAACAGATGACAAAAATATGCAAGTAGATGAAGATCACTACGATGACCACGACGATGAACATCACGAGCACATGGACGAAGATCATTAATTTTTAAAATTTCATAATTTATTAGGATTTACTTTAAAGAGTCGTTATATTTGCAACGGATTTGAGACAACGGTTTCGTCCTTTGAACACAGAAGTTTAATACAAAACATACATTGCGGGGTGGAGCAGTTGGTAGCTCGTCGGGCTCATAACCCGAAGGTCGCACGTTCGAGTCGTGTCCCCGCTACCATTGAAGAGTCAATCGAAAGGTTGACTCTTTTTTTGTTTATGGATGGCTGAAGAATTTGCAACCTATGTACTATATTCCAATAAATTCAATAAGATCTATATCGGTTATACAAGCGATTTGATCGATCGTTTTCATTCACACAATTGTCTGGCGACTAAAGGTTATACTGTTAAATTCAGGCCTTGGGTTGTTTGCCATATTGAATTTTTCGATACCAAATCCGAAGCGCTGAAAAGAGAAAAGGAACTTAAATCCAGCCGTGGAAGAACATTCATCAGAGAACTTATTAAAAACGACGGGCTCATATCCATTAGCTGACGGACGCACGTTCTAAAGTGACTTGTTCGTCCCCTGACGAATCCCCGCTACCATTGAAGAGTCAATCGAAAGGTTGACTCTTTTTTTGTTTATATCCATTCACTCACAGCGCTGAAACACTCCTTTTTTTATTACTTTGTGTTATGATCCTATTCGTCAACGGTTATACATTAGGTTGCAAGCCATTTCGTCCGTATTGGAGTTCTTCCAAAAAAGATCCGGATGAATTTATAAACGCGGCTAAAATTTATTTTACAGATGAGCATGTCGAAGACCTAAGTTTCATTAACGGGTCGGGAGATTGGTTTGGATCTATGGCTTGGAGTAGACAAGCTAGCGGCAGACAATACGCATTAAACAACATTGAAGCATATCGCAAGGCATTAACACCCAATGAAAAAGTGCACCTTGTGACGCACAGTATGGGTGCTGCCTTTTCGGAAGGACTTATCGAAATTTTTGTTCAACATGGCATTGTGATCCATAAGGTTATACACTTCGCACCAAGTGACGCGAAGTCAATAAAAATTGTTGCGTCCACCAAACATGTAGAACGCGTTCAGGTTAATACTACAGGTGATCTTGTATTGGAAAAATTCGCAAATCCATTTGCCACGGAAGATGAGCTGAGAATTCCAGGCATTCCGCAATACGGAAAAGTGAAATGGGACCCATGGAAATACCATAAAAAACACATGGATTATCTGGCATCTAAGAAAATTCCATATAACCTCGATTCACATTTCGACACCAAAACCTTTGCTTTCGTCTTCGATTGGGTTCGAGATCTGGAATCATTACCCAAACCCGAAAAGATCGCTGAAAGAAAAGATGGAAAACACAAACGAAACATATATATTTTCCCGATTGATCAAGGGCACGGTACACGTTTCGATCGTATATTCAAGTTTGGGAAGTACTTCCTTTTTTTAGAAGAATATGTTGCAGGAAAATACGACAAATACAAGGGTCCGAGGTTCTGAAAAACAAAAACTGCTGCAGAAAATTGATTTTGTTTTAAACGAAAAAAAGCTGCCATTCACTTGAATGACAGCTTTTCTTACCTAAACCACTATTACTACTATATATGAAACC
>JBFHIN010000398.1:0-2277 GCA_041596415.1 Crocinitomicaceae bacterium
GGACCTAAATACGAAGGTGTTGCTGTGCGCGCTCGTCAACAATTCAATGAGAATTCAAAATTATTGTGTTGGCATCATATTTTACCTGAAATGAACCACAACGAATTAGTGGGTTGGGGTGGCGGAGACCAGCGTTTCAATGTGGTTTTTCTAAATACCGGAGATCTTATACCTCGCAATCAAAAGCGCTTTGACATAACCAGAGAGTTGGTGACAAAAAAAGCCGGTGGTGTTACTGTTATTGATGCAAAGGGCAATAACCGTATAGAAAGATCATTCTACTTGATTCATCTTGTTGACTGGGCGTCCTTATATCTTGCTAACTTGAAACAAGAAGATGCAATGGATATCAAAGTCATCGATTATTTGAAAGATGAATTGGCCAATTTTGCATAAAACATGATACCGATAGTTCATTTCACTGATCTTGGTCTTATCGATTACAAAGATGCGTGGGATAAACAAGAAGTTTACTTTCAAGAAGCAATTGCCCAAAAAATTAGGATCAGAAACGGCGAATCCACTGATCTTCCCAACAATCATTTACTTTTCTGCGAACACCCCCATGTCTACACACTGGGAAAAAGTGGCAGCGAAGAAAATTTATTGCTCAATTTAGAGGAACTCAATGATGTTCACGCTTCCTATTATAAGATCAACCGCGGTGGAGACATTACCTATCACGGACCCGGACAGATCGTTGCTTATCCTATTTTCGACCTCGATCAATTCTTTACAGACATCCATAAATACATGCGTTACCTGGAGGAAGTGGTCATATTAACCCTTGCCGAATTTGGATTAACGGGTGGACGTGTTGAAGGATTAACAGGCGTTTGGATCGATCCGACAACTAGTAACCCAAAGAAGATCTGCGCCATGGGAGTGAAAAGTTCGAGATGGGTAACCATGCATGGCATAGGATTTAACGTCAATTCTGACCTTAGCTATTTTTCTCATATTATTCCTTGCGGCATTGAAGATAAAAAAGTAACTTCCATGAGAGAAGAATTGGGACATGAAGTTGACATGACAGAAGTTTCAAGGATACTCAAAGAAAAATTTGCTGAACAATTCCACTTTCAATATGCCTAAACGTACCAGTACAATATGGAGCGGTATAAAACGTACCCTCAGATTTGTTGCCTATTTTTTATTGGCTATTACTTTATTGATCAATGTTTACATCGTTCTTTCCGGAAGATTTTACATTTATAAGGGTGTGCGCCACACTTATCTTGTAGGACAGGCAGGACCGGGTATTTACGAATTGAATATTTTTCCCTATAACACTATTTCAAAAGCAGAGAAAACAGAAAAATGGGTCAAACCCAAACGTTTTAACACTAAGAAGTTATCTGCAAAAGACACGAAATACTTAAAAAAACTTGATACCCGCGCATTTTTGGTTTTCCATGGCGACAGTATAATTTACGAAAATTACATGGGTGAACACCATGTCAACACAGTGTCCAATTCATTCTCTGCGGCAAAAACGGTTGTTGCATTATTAGTCGGTGTTGCCATTGAAGAGGGAAAAATCAAAAGTTTAGATGAACCTGCAGGCAATTACTTGAAAGCATACAACAGTGGTGGTAAAGAAAAAATTACGATTCGTCATCTTTTGATGATGGCCTCGGGCCTCGATTGGGAAGAAAGTGCCTCCAATCCGCTCTCTGAAAATGCAGAATCCTATTATGGAACTGATCTTTTAGGACTTGTGAATAGACAGCAAGCCATAACTCAACCTGGAAAACATTTTAACTACCAAAGTGGAAATTCTCAGTTATTAGGTTTCATAATTGAAAAGGCAACGGGAAAAACGCTCTCAGATTATGCCCAGGAAAAACTTTGGAAAAAGATAGGAACTGAACATGATGCTTATTGGAGTCTTGACAAAGAAAATGGAGATGAAAAAGCATTTTGTTGTATGTACGCAACAGCTCGTGACTTTGGTAGAATTGGTAAGTTAATCCTTCAAAAGGGGAAATGGGGTAACGCCCAAGTAGTACCATTGTGGTATATGCAAGAGTTGGAAAGACTACCTGAAATGTCAACGGATGAAGGTGTACCCAATTATCGATATGGCTTACACATATGGGAATATGTAGGAGAAAAAAACCCTATTTATTACTGCCGAGGTATAAAAGGACAATACGTAATTTCTATTCCCTCAGAGAATCTAGTTATAGTACGACTTGGCCTTCAGCGTAAAAAAGATATTACGATTCCTGAGATAAAGAAGAATAATCAAAAGTATATTGATCAAATCAAATA
>JBFHIN010000399.1:0-2265 GCA_041596415.1 Crocinitomicaceae bacterium
CCATGACTGCCGGTTCAACTTCTGGAAATATTGCGGTAAATGCTTCAAGCGCTTGTGGTACCTCAGGTACACAAACGTTAGCCTTAACAATCAATACAACACCGACAGCACCGACGATCGTTGTGGACAATAAATGTGGGATAACTGATCTGAGCACAACGGCCATGGGATCGCTTTTATGGTCGACAAGTGAAACTACACCGATGATCTCTGTGACCAGTCCAGGCATATATACTGTTTCAACTACAGTAAATGGATGTACAAGTTCTCCAGGATCAGCGACAGCTTCTCCATTGACAGTTCCTACGGTAACATTTACACCGTTAGCTGATGTGTGTATTAATTCACCTTCATTTGCTTTAAGTGGTGGATCTCCTTCGGGCGGCACTTATAGTGGAATAGGGGTGAGCTCAAATACATTTGATCCTTCAGTTGCCGGATACGGATCCTTCACGATTACCTACACGTATACAGCAGGAAATGGTTGTGGAAATTCTGCCAATCAAAATATCACTGTAGGATGTGCAGGAATTGCTGAAGCGGATGTTAATGCAGTATACATTTATCCAAATCCATCTGAAGGAATAATAAACATTGATTTAAGTAGTGTTGTAGTGTCAGATGTAAAAGTATTTGATGCTGCGGGAAGATTAGTCAAGACTATTAATTCAATAAATGGAAATGCTTCATTAACCATAGATTTGTCAAATGAATCAAGTGGTGTTTATTCTCTTGAATTCACAGGTGAAAGCACTAAATTCAGAAAACGAGTAGTGCTCAATAAATAACTTATTTAAGTTTTTCAAAGCGGCTTCATTGATGGAGCCGCTTTTTTTTGCCTTGCAATTTCTTATATTTGGCGAAAAGTAAAGGACAATGGCACAGAGACCGGCAATACCTAAAGGAACAAGAGATTTTCTGCCAACTGAAGTTGCACGTCGCAACTATATTTTTGACACGATAAAAAAGACATTCAGAAAATTTGGTTTCGCACCTATTGAAACACCATCTTTTGAATTATCCTCTACATTATTGGGTAAATACGGTGAAGAAGGAGATCGTTTGATCTTCAGGATCTTAAATTCAGGAGATAAACTTAAAAAGGCAGATTTTGAATCATATGTCGAGGGGAATCTTGGTAAATTTGCAAGTTCATTGGCAGAAAAGGCGCTGCGTTATGATCTGACCGTACCATTTGCACGCTTTGTCGTTCAGCATCAAAATGAACTGTCTTTTCCCTTTAAACGTTATCAAATTCAGCCTGTATGGAGGGCCGATAGACCCCAGCATGGCAGATATCAAGAATTCTATCAATGTGATGCAGATGCCATCGGAAGTGATTCTTTGCTTTACGAAGTAGACTTCATCTGGATGATTGATGAGGTGTTTACCGCACTTCAACTTCCTGGATATACCATTAAGATCAATAATAGGAAGATATTAAGTGGAATTGCAGAAGTTAGTGGAGAAGCGGATAGAATTATCGATATCACTGTTGCGATTGATAAATTAGATAAAATTGGTCCTGAAGCTGTTCTTGACGAGCTACGTGAAAAAGGAATTTCTCAAGAGGCGATACAGAAAATAGAACCTCTTTTTCATCTTTCCGGAACATTCGAAGAAAAGATCACTAAAATGAGCATTTTTCTGAACAGTTCAGAGATCGGTCAAAAAGGTCTGGAAGAATTGGATTACGTGTACAAGATGGTGAATCAAATGGGATCAACGAAAGGTAAGTTGATGTTCGACATAACCCTTGCCCGAGGTTTAAATTATTATACGGGGGCCATTTTCGAAGTAAGCATTGATGATGTGAAAATGGGTTCTGTTGTTGGAGGAGGAAGATATGATGATCTTACCGGATTGTTTGGCTTGAAAGGAATGTCTGGGATAGGAATCTCATTCGGAGCAGATAGGATTTATGATGTATTGAATGAGCTTGAGCTTTTTCCTGATAGCGCTGAGCAAAAGTTAACGTTGATGTTTTTAAATTTCGGTGAAAAGGAGGAAAAATATTGTATGTCTTTAATCCATGAGATCAGAAAACAAGAAATAGATTGTGAACTTTATCCGAGTTCTGTTAAAATCCAAAAACAGATGAAATATGCCAACGACAGAGGTGTTAAGTATGTTGCCATCGTTGGAGAAGAGGAAATGGAAAAGGGATTCATTCTACTTAAAAATATGGAAACAGGAGAGCAGGAACCTATTGAATTTCATGCATTAATCAGTAAACTAAAGTAATGACACCTTTTGTAATCAATA
>JBFHIN010000400.1:0-2259 GCA_041596415.1 Crocinitomicaceae bacterium
CCAAAGACTCTCCTTAAGGTCAAAATTGTTAAGCTTCAAGAGTAATCTGCATGGGCTCCGAAAAACGGATAAGGTCACTTTGCTTCTAATCAAGCCGTACCTATGAACCAAAGGTAGAAATTTAAGGTGGTCCAAACAAAAAATAGCTGGAAAATCGTATTTTCGCCACTAATTGAAGAAAATGCAATTCATAAAAAAAATACTTTATAAGATCTTACCTGAGTCGACTTACCTGTCAATTCTGCATCGTTCATTTTACTTGCTTTACGATTTAGGATTATTGAAGAATGACGCCAGATTCAAATATCATTATATGGTCAAACAAGTAATAAATAAGGATGACGTTGTGTTGGATATCGGAGCGAATCTAGGGTATTTTTCTAAGAATTTCGCACGCCTAACACCGGAAGGAAAAGTAATTAGTATTGAACCTATACCCCAATTCTACGCGATATTAAAAAAATTTTTAAGTCAATATCCCAACGTAGATTTGCACAATGTAGCCTTCGGCCAAGAAGAAGGTTCGATCACTATGGTTTTACCGAAATCAAATGGTATGATCCGTACTGGTTTACCTCACATTTCGAAAAGTAAAGAGGAACAGTCACTTCATGCCACTCAAGATGTTCAGATTGTTCAAGGTAGCAAATTCTTACATAACCTGGAAAAACTCAATTATATTAAATGTGATATTGAAGGCTATGAGTGGAATGTACTTCGCGATCTTAAGCCTCTAATAGAGCAATTTCAACCCTATGTCCAAATTGAAGTTGCACCAGAAAACAGATCTCAAGTTTTTGACTTTTTCAAGTCTTTAGACTACACACAATTTGGAATTGTAGACGGTGAATTTGTGGAAGAAAGTGGTGAACAACAAGAAGAAGGAGATTTTTTCTTCGTCCCTCAGAAATTGTTACCTAATTTCAAAATGAAATTTAATTTGAGTCAACCGATTCATCAGTAGTCTTAATTTTCTGTGCAACTTTCGCCTCTTCTAGTTGATTTTTCAGAGATTCAATTAAACGATCTTTCTTTCTGAAAGCACGCATATTTAAAAGGAAAGAGATTCCGTAACCCGAGCAAATTGAGAATATGATCAATAATGAAAGTGGCATCTCCTTTTTGAAAAAAATGAAATGTACTTCTTGTACTTTCCAATTAAGAGTGGCAAATATGGCTCCCAATATCGACAAAACCACACTGATCACAAATTTCAATTTTCCTCCAAAGGTCAAATTCTGCCAAAATTCTTTCATAAAGATTTATTTGCATGCAATATACTAAAATGAAAAACACTCAGATAATCTTTGAGTTAAAATCGTTGGTTATGCTACGAACATATTTATAAATATTAAAGAAAATAGTATCTTCGCGGCAATTAAAAAAGAAGCAAATGGCTACAACAGCGGATATTAAAAATGGTTTGTGTATCAAACTCAATGATAAACTTTATCAAGTAATCGAATTTCAACACGTTAAACCGGGTAAAGGTCCTGCATTTGTTCGTACGAAAATTCGTCAAATCGAATCAGGTAAAGTATTGGATCATACGTTTTCTGCAGGACACAAAATCGAAACCGTTCGTATCGAAAATAGAGAGTATCAATACTTGTATCAGGAGGGTGAAGATTTTATTTTCATGAATAACGAAACATTTGAACAAGTTTCTATTCCTGCTAAAATGATCGATAAGCCTTTGTTCTTGCAAGAAGGAATGACATGTAATATTCTTTTTCATGCCGAGGAAGAAAATCCGTTGGTAATTGAATTACCTATGTACATCATCTCTGAAGTTACCTATACTGAGCCCGGTGTAAAAGGTGATACGGCAACCAATTCCATGAAGCCCGCAACAATTGCGACTGGCGCTGAAGTTCGTGTTCCATTGTTCATTGACAATGGTGAAACGATCAAAATTGACACGCGCACGGGAGTATACGTTGAGCGCGTAAAAAATTAAGACATTAAAATTTGAATATCAGGGAGCCGTAAGGTTCCCTTTTTTTATCCTTCATGCCTACAATAAAGATCAATAACACAAGCTTAAATTTTGAATCGATTCGGATAGAACATCCCGAAAATGAAAATTGTTTGCTGGTTTTTCTTCATGAAGCACTTGGATCCATAGGACAGTGGAAAGGTTTTCCTGAATTACTCTGTAGATCATTGCAATTGAACGGCTTGATCTACGAAAGAACCGGACATGGAAATTCATCTCCGCTGCAAGCGCCACGCAAAGAAGACTATTTGCATCAATAC
>JBFHIN010000401.1:0-2258 GCA_041596415.1 Crocinitomicaceae bacterium
AAACGATACGCATTCCATACTTTATTGGTAAAATTACGTCCTTGCTCGCATTGAGAACTATCAAATGGTAAATCATTACCGGCAGGTGAAGAGATCAAAATTCCCATTCTGACACCATCGGCCCCATATTTCTCCATTAGTTCGATCGGATCGGGAGAATTACCTAGTGATTTAGACATCTTTCTTCCTAATTTATCGCGAACGATACCTGTATAATAGACATTCTTAAATGGAAGTTCGTCCATGTATTCATATCCTGCAATGATCATACGCGCCACCCAGAAAAACATAATTTCCGGTGCTGTTACCAAATCATTTGTCGGATAATAATAGTTGATATCTTCATTTCCGGGATCGGTCAAGCCATTGAATACTGAAATCGGCCATAACCAGCTTGAGAACCAAGTATCCAATACATCCTCGTCTTGTTTCAGTTGGTCTTCAGTAACCGCACTTCCTGATTTTTCAGTAGCCAACTTAAGTGCCTCCTCCTTTGTTGATGCAACTACATAGTCCTCCGGTCCATTGCCAAAATACCACGCTGGAATCTGATGTCCCCACCACAATTGTCTCGAAATACACCAATCCTTGATATTTTCCATCCAGTGCTTGTAGGTATTTTTGAACTTGTCGGGGTGAAACTTAATGTTTCCATTCATGACATTCTCCAACGCAGGCGCTGAAATCTCTTTCATATCGACAAACCACTGCAGCGATAATTTAGGTTCGATAACAGCATTCGTTCGCTCTGAAAAACCAATTTTATTGATGTGATCTTCGGTTTTTACCAAATATCCTTTATCATAAAGCTCCTTCTCTATCGACTTTCTTACTTCAAAACGATCCATGCCTTGATAATTCATCCCATGTACATTCAAGGTTCCGTTGTCATTGAAAATATCAATACTTTCTAGGTTGTGTTTTTTACCCAGTTCGTAATCGTTCGTGTCGTGAGCAGGTGTAACCTTCAAACAACCCGTACCAAATTCCATATCAACATACTCATCCAAAATGATCGGAATAGTTCTGTTGGCTATCGGTACTATCGCTTGTTTGCCGTGTAAATTCTTAAATCGTTCATCTTTCGGATTTATACAAATTGCTGTGTCACCTAAGATGGTTTCAGGACGTGTCGTAGCAATTGTCAACCATTGATCATCACTTCCGGCAATTTTATAACGCACGTAAAACAACTTGGAATTAACTTCCTTGTGCAATACTTCCTCATCCGACAAAGCTGTCAACGCTTCAGGATCCCAATTCACCATGCGCACTCCTCGGTAAATCTTTCCTTTTTTATAAAGATCAATGAACACGTCAATAACCGACTGCGAATATTCTGGATCCATGGTAAAACTTGTTCTTCTCCAATCGCATGAAGCACCAAGCTTTTTCAACTGCTCCAAAATGATTCCGCCATGTTTTTCCTTCCAGGCAAAAGCGTGACTTAAAAATTCATCGCGTGTAAGATCTGATTTTTTAATTCCTTCCTGACGCAATTTCTGAACAACTTTAGCTTCTGTTGCTATAGACGCATGGTCTGTTCCGGGAACCCAACATGCATTTTTCCCCAACATACGTGCTCTGCGCACCAAAACGTCTTGAATTGTATTGTTGAGCATATGTCCCATGTGTAATACGCCCGTAACATTCGGAGGAGGAATAACGACGGTGTACGGTTCACGCTCGTCGGGAGTAGAATAAAAATACCCCTTATCCATCCAATGTGAATACCATTTTTCCTCTGCCTTTTGCGGCTCATACGTTTTTGGAATCTCCATGCTGTAAAAAATTTGAGACCAAAGATACTAAACTATTCCCTATTTTTCCTTGTTCGTAGTCAATAAACCAAGGCTCAACATGAAGTCAAAGCCAATATTTGTACAGAAAATTTCGCTTCGCAAAAATTTAAAAGCTGCATGCACTGAAGAACAAAATCAAAAAGATGTGCTCCACTTTTCTGTATTATATTTGAACAAAAAAAGCGAAATGAGAAAAATGCTGTTATTGACCGGACTGGTTCTTCTTTTTAGTGCCTGTTACAAGGGTAAAAATGCGGATCTGGTTGTACACAATGCCAATATACATACCATGGTTGAAGGTGAAGAAGTGCAACAAGCCATGGCCATTAAGGACGGCAAGATCATCGAAGTTGGACCGGAAAGACAAATTTTAAACAAATACAGTGCTGAAGAAGTTTTAGACGCAGGTGGAAAAGACATTTATCCTGGTTTTACAGATGCTCACGGTCATATGTT
>JBFHIN010000402.1:0-2255 GCA_041596415.1 Crocinitomicaceae bacterium
TCTTTGGAACAAGGTGTTTCGATTCCATTCTCGTTGAATAATCTTCAAGATCGTGGTAAATTCTTTATTAATCCTAATGAGAATATATACGAAGGTCAAGTAATTGGTGAAAATTCAAGAGCTGGAGATCTTTGTGTAAATGTTACGAAAACAAAAAAGTTGACCAACATGCGTTCTTCGGGAGCAGACGACAAAGTACGTTTGGCACCGGCGAAAATCTTCAGTTTAGAAGAGTGTTTGGAATATATTCAATCTGACGAATATGTTGAAGTTACTCCTGAGAATTTAAGAATTCGAAAAATCTTACTGAAAGAAACCGATCGTAAGAGAGCAGGAAAATAATAAAAGCTAAAATGACACCCCGGCCAATTTTGATCGGGGTGTTTATTTTTTGTTTATAACAATATTAGGGCATATTGATTGAGATGGATATTATTCGTAAATTAACAATTAGAAACTACGAGTATGTTTGAAGAGGAGGATTTTGATTTTTCTGACGGTAATCTGGGTGAAGACTTAACGCTTTTTGAGAATTTTTTAAAAGGTGATTCGTTAGGGTTTATAGATAGTGACAGACTAGAGGCTATTATTGATCATTATTTGATTAATAATCAATATTCAAAGGCTAAAGTTGCTGCTGAGCATGGGATCAGTCAGTTTTCGTTCAGTACAATATTCTATTTGAGAAAAGCACAAGCAATTTCGGCTTTGGGAGAGCTTAAAGAAGCACTACATATACTATCAAAAATAGAAAAACTGGAGTACCCAACTTGTGAATTTCAATTGACAAAGGCTTCAATTTTTAGTCAACTGAAGGACAGTAAGAATGCCATAAAATATTTTACTGATGCTTTACGTTTATCTGAACCGGAAGATAAAGATGAGATTTATCTGGATCTTGCCATGGAATACGAAAACGCAGGTGATTTTAAAAATGCCGTATCAGTTTTAAAAGAAGCGATAGCTTATAATGCCAACAACGAGGGTGCTATTTATGAAATAGCATTTTGCTATGATCAACTTGGTGAATATGAAAACGCAATAAAATGTTATTCAGACTTTATCGATGAAAATCCATATTCATTTACGGCATGGTATAATTTAGGTAATGCTTTTTCGAAACTAGAAAAATTCGATGATGCTGTTTGGGCATACGACTATTGTATCGTAATAAACGAAGAATTCGGCCCGGTTTATTTCAATTTGGGCAGTACATATTTGACCTTAGAAAAATATAAACTTGCAATTGAGTGCTTCGATAAGTGCATGGAATTGGATGGAGAAGACCCAGTGGCTTTAAGTTATATGGGTGAGTGTTATGAACAACTCAATGAACTAGATAAAGCAAAGGAATGTTATCATAAAAGCATAGAGTTGGCGCCAATGTTACCCGACTCATGGTTAGGGTTAGGAATTATCAAAGATCTTGAAGGTGATACGGAGGAAGCGTTGACTTTATTGAACAAGGCCGCTCAATTGGATCCTGAAAATGCAGGTATTTATCACGTATTAGCCGGTGCGTATGAAAAAATGGATGATATTGAACAGGCTGATGAATATTATCAGTTGTCCTTAGCGTTAGATCCTGCTGACGAAGAATGTTTGACAGATTATATTGAATTGTTGACAAATAATTCGTTGAAGGAAGCGTATGTTTATTTGCAAGAATTCAACACTAAAATTGGCGGTAATGCTATTGGACCTGTTCTTGAGGTGCATGTACTGTGGTTAATGGGACGCAAGCAAGAAGCTTTGAATCTTTTTGTTATGTGCGCGGAAAAAAATAAAGAGAAAGCAAAAGAAATATTTACATTAAATCCAGAGCTATTGAATGTTCAGGAATTTGTAAATTTGACCGAAGAATAAGAAATTATGAATTTTGAATTACCGTATATTCCAGAAAGAAGTGTAAAACCGAGAGAGAAAGGTCTTACAATGATGATGGACAAAGGATTAGGTTTAAGTGAAGCTGTGCAGTTTATTGAGGCTTCCGGACACTTGACAGATGTGGTTAAGTTTGGTTTTGGAACAGCTTATGTCACAAATAAATTAGAAGAAAAGATCAAATTATATAGAGAAGCAGGTATCAGACCATATTTTGGTGGTACTTTGTTTGAAGCTTTTTATGCACGAGGAAGGTTTGAAGATTATCTACGACTTCTTGATAAATACGATCTTGACCTTGCCGAGATATCGGATGGTTCAATCATCATAAATCATGATGAAAAGTGCGAGTTAATACACCGGATGGCCAA
>JBFHIN010000403.1:0-2246 GCA_041596415.1 Crocinitomicaceae bacterium
TATCTATGCAATACGTGAAGATGGAAAAGTTGACGTTCGCTTTCAAAAAGAAGGATTTGAGAAATTTGATGAAGCTGCTGAGAAAATCTTGTCACGACTTAAAGAAGCTAAAACTATTTATCTTTCTGATAAAAGTTCACCTGAAGAGATTCGCGAAGAACTTGAGATGAGTAAAAAGATCTTCAAGCAAGCCATTGGTAAATTATATAAAGCAAGAAAGATATCCATCGAAGATCAATCGATCTCTTTGCTGGAAGAATAATGCTATAGACTCATCAATTCTTTGAAACGAATTGCTTGTCTTCTTGAAATTTCTATCTTCTCCCCTTCTTTGAGTTCTACTTGTAATCCACCGTTGAACCAGTTTTCAATAGAACTCACCCATTCCAGGTTGATGATGAATTTGCGATTTGCCCTGAAAAATGTTTCCGGATCCAAGCGGTCTTCAAAACTATTAAGTGAACGAAGTAGTAGCGGTCGATAGTTATCAAAGTACACTTTAACGTAATTCCCGTCAGATTCCAACATTCTAACTTTGGATAATTCAATAAACCAGCATTTTTCACCGTCTTTGATGAATACCCGATCATTACTCTTTAATATTCTTTCCTTGCGGGAAACGTGTGTTAAAGGTGTGGATACAAAGTCATCATCGTTATTGTTCAACTTTAGTATTGCTTCACTTAAGCGTTCAGGATCAACAGGTTTAAGGATATAGTCCAACGCATTCACTTCAAAAGCTTTGATGGCATATTCATCATATGCTGTAATGAAGATTACACGAGGTATATCTTCCAGTTGTTTGAGCATTTCAAAACCATTCATTCCCGGCATATTGATATCTACAAAGATCAGATCCGGCTGCAAAGTATTGATCTTTTCAATTCCTTCATGCGCATTCTTTGCTTCATCAACAATTTCAATTTCATGATAATCTTTCAACAAGGATTTTAGCTCCTCGCGTGCCAGACGCTCGTCATCGATGATTATTGTTTTAAATGCTTTCATATTTTGTTTTTAAAATGAATTTCAGCAACAACCTTGTTTTCGTTTTGATAGATGGCAAAATTTGCCGTACCTCTAAATTGAAGGGCAAGTCTACGTTTTGTATTCTCGATCCCAATACCCGTGTCGGATACACTTTTTAAATTGCCCGTATTTTCAACGGCGACGACCACATTTCCATCATTGTTTTTCGCACTGATCTCAATACTTCCACCATCTACTAGATGCGAAATTCCGTGTTTTATGGCATTTTCGACCAGCATTTGCAAGGTAAATGGTGGGATCATTATTTTCATCAAGTTTGGATCAACATTCCATTTAATCTGAAGACGTTCTTCAAAACGTATTTTTTCTAGATCCAAATAATGCTGTACCATATTCAATTCATCACTCAGTGGGACCAAATTTTCTTTTCCCAAAAGCAAAGAATGGCGAAGTAAATGAGATAAAGTGGTAACAGATTCCTTCGCTTTGGTTGGTTCAATATCTATAAGTGCTCTAATACTGTTTAGGGCGTTGAACAAGAAGTGAGGATTCAATTGAGAACGAAGATTTTTTAACTCCACTTCATTTTTACTTGCCTCTAAACTTAAATTATCAAGTTCCTGCTTCCTGGATTTTTGAAAGAAATGGTAAGTGAAGTAAATGGAATTCCAGAAAAGTATTAAGACCAAAACGGCCAAAATATTCAAAATGAAATTCAAAGGAGTAAACGTTGCCCATTCTTTGGTATCAACTAAGAGGGCCACAGTGGTTGTACTTATAGCAATAAATAAGGAGCAAACGAATGATCCAAGCAAAACTCTCGGTATCAGCGGAGCCAAGCGCAATTCAAGCCACTGCATACGAATAAAGGAAAGTTTCATCAAATGGGTCCAAAATATTCCGCTTAATATTAATGCCAGTACATTAATAATTAATGCGCCGTCCATCTTCGCAGTATTTAGAGCATATGAAGCCAAAAAGATGAGTGCGCCGTAGGAAGACCATCCGATTATTTGTGCTAGCCAATAAATTGCCTTGGTAGATTTCATAAAACAAATGTAATCTTTCGCTTAAATTAGTGAGTTCCTTTTGGATAATTGGTCGAATGTCAATTATTAAAGGATTATATTCGTTTTGGAATATTTTTTGTCTATCATCAAGCATGTTGAAAACTTTATGTTTTTTTCTTGGTTTGCCTTTTCTTGGTCTAACGCAGTTTGTCTCTAATCCTTCGGTTGGCGCATCAGTTGGACTGA
>JBFHIN010000404.1:0-2220 GCA_041596415.1 Crocinitomicaceae bacterium
ATTGATGTCAGTAAGCGTTTTTTCGCCGGTACTTGTACGAGAATGTTCCAGCATTCCTTTTATTATAAAGCTTGCCCGCTTGCCATGGTGATTAATCTTTTCAAGATTTTGTTTTAGATCATTGGAAATCACTTTCACTTCATCTGTATTTCCATCCTCCATTTCTTCATTCATCTCAGTCACCAAATCAACACTTACTTCCGAAAAATTATTTACAAAATTTAAGGGATTTTGAATTTCGTGTGCAATACCTGCAGTGAGCTCACCAAGGGAAGCCATTTTTTCTGATTGTATCAGCAGCGCTTGCGCTGCTTTCAAATCTTCAAGCGATCTGTTTAAAGCTGTATTGGTATCTTCAATGGCTTTTCTTTTTAGTTCTAATTCTTCAATGGTTTCTTCCAATAAAATGGCCGTTGTCCGTTTTACTTTTTCAGTACGGTCGAGTTTAAAGAGTGCAATTTCCAATTCCCGATCAACAGCCTTCAAGAGTTTAGAAATGGCGTCTTTTTGAGCCATATCCAAATTTTGATCTTGCTGTATTATGTTTGTTATATTTTGAAGGTGTTGGTTCATTTATTTTTCTTTTAGAACTACGCAACAAGTGGTTAGGTTATGCATTTCCAGATTGCCACCAGTTGCCCTTGCCAATTCTGCATTTGAAAACATACCTGCCATGGGTACATTCCAGATGTTTTTTATACCTTCTATTTCCATATTCATCATGGGTCCAAAAGCAAGAATTCGACCGGCACAACTAAATACAACCAATGCATCAGCTTCAGGCATTTCTGTTGCCTTCAGTTCTTCAACACCTTTTATTACTTTTTCCATTACATCGAAATCAGGCGGGAGTGAGAAACGAACCTTTGAGCCTTCGGGCACCGATCCACTGCAATAAAAAGAATGGTCACTCCAATCAATTACAAGACCTGGACGCATAATAGGGTCTCCTTTTTGTCTTTGTAATTGAAGCGGTAAATTGGCGGCTATTTCAATTAATAAGTTTTTATTATCTGGAGAAACATTTTCTAAGCCACCGAATTTTGCGGTGATGTCTAATGCCGGAATATTGTCAACAGTATAAACATGGTTACCTTCACTCTTTGTAACTGTTTTTTCTGTTCCAACAGCTTTCCATCCGCAATTGGCAACCCCTTTAATTTCAACCTTTTCTTCATCCAAAGCCAGACAAACCATGCCCATATCGCTTTCTTTGCCGTTGGTAATAACCCTAGATTCAGTAAATGAATAATCATCTCCTGCCATTCCACCATAAACATTTACATCTTTGCCAATGACATCTTCAAAACCAAAGAGTAATTGTTCAGCATCTGTTTCCATATGGCTGCCTGCAGTCAGAAAAGCTGGCTTAGAAAATGTTTCATTGGCCTTTTTCGCGATATTTTTTGATACCTCACGGTAATTCTTTTCACGATATTCTTCAAAGTAAATCCGAAAATGATCTTTGTTGATATCAAGCAATAAAATTACTATTGCACCTTTTTCTGTTTCTTCATCAATGAATTCACCATTTGTGGTGGCTCCAAAGATTGCGATACCTGAGTCATCGAGTAATTCACTAACTGCTTTTCTATTCTGAGTAATTGATAAAAATACAATGGCCAAAGTAGGTTTATAACCATCTGCCATGCTATTTGCTAGTGCAGATTTAATTTCTTCTGTTGATTTTGCTTTTATTGATTTTGCTTTCATAATGATCTTTTCTGATATCTTAACATAATTGAATTACTTCTTTATTGAACATTAATAGGTATCTGTATGAGGAATTCGCTTCCTACTCCTTCTTTGGTTTCCACACTTAACTCACCACCATGTGCCTTAATAATATCATAGCTTAATGATAAACCCAGCCCTGTACCCTGTCCGGTTGGTTTGGTTGTAAAGAAGGGCTGGAAAATTTTTTCCCGAATGCCTTCTGGAATTCCGTTACCATTATCACCTACTTTTACAATAAGTTGATCATCTTCTTCTGATGTTGCAACAGTTACAAGGGGTTTGTAATCACCACCACTCTGTTTCGCTCTTTCTGCAACCGCATGAAATGCATTATTAATCAAATTAAGAATTACCCTGCCTATATCTTGTGCTACAACTTTTACCAAGTTTAAATCCTGATCGAAATCTGTTTTCATTTCAGCATTGAAGGATTTGTCTTTTGCACGCAATCCATGGTAGGATAATTTAAGAAATTCTTCTGCC
>JBFHIN010000405.1:0-2212 GCA_041596415.1 Crocinitomicaceae bacterium
ACACGCTTTTCGCCTACTTGAACAAGCTCAAAGAACGATTAATACACGAAGCCAGCAGCAAAGAGATCATCGATGATATTGAACTGCGAATCGCTGAATTATTTCAAGAAAAGTTGTCGGATCGAAAGGAAGTTATCGATGAAGACGACGTCAGCGAAGTGCTATCGGCATTGGGCGACCCAGACGATTACATTGAAGATTCAAACACAGAGCGAACAAATTCAGCTCCAATCGAGGAAAATTCATCACGACATTTGTACCGCGACATGGACAACGCAGTCATTGCCGGGGTTTGTTCGGGACTCGCGAATTATTTTAATATCGACGTGGTAATTGTACGTGTGATCTTTGTGTTATTCTTCTTTTTTGGAGGTTTTGGCTTTCCCTTATATGTAATCATGTGGATTATTGTACCTAAGGCAATTACGACGATTGAAAAGCTACGCATGAAAGGTCAACCCGTAACTGTCGAAAGTGTAAAACAGGAAATTGAAAACGCTGCCAACCGTGTCAGTGAACATGGAAAGAATTTTTCTAAACGCATCCGCTCGGAGCGTAATGTACAGCACGGATTTTCCACCTTAGGAAGAATAATTTCCGTATTCCTTGGTCTTTTCTTCTTGTTTGGTGGCGTTTCCCTTTCAATCATATTTTTAATTTTCGGATTCACCATTTTCGAATTTTCACCTGTAGATTCTGATTTAGGTCCGATTTCACTTTGGAACTTAGGCGATCTTATTTTTGAAGGCAGATCTGATGCACAATACGCATACCTGGGAGCTACACTTGTCGCTTTGTCGATGATCCTTTTTTCTTTTTTGCTCGGAGCAAAATTACTTTTCAAAATTAGAAGCAGATGGTCCAACATAACCTTGGGTTCTTTTTTCGGCTTGGGTATTTTGGGATTGATCATCAGTATTTATGCAGGCATTAGAATTGGTACTTATTATCAACAACAAGAGGAAGTTATAACAGAAATTCAAGCCATAAACACTGATGAGTTGAAACTAGAGATTACTAAATCAGCATATCATAAATATGCCGAAGACCCTGACGATTCATTTCGAATAGAAAATGACTCTGTTTACCAATACGGTGTTGAGATTTCATTTAAAAGTTCACCCGATTCATTATTCCATTTGTACCAAAGAAACGAGGCACATGGACTGAATAAAAAGATGGCTGAAAACAAGGCTAAAAATATTCATTACACTTCAAGGATTATCAACAACAATCTTCAACTTTCTAATCATTATTCTTACCCTGTAAAAGACAAAATTAGAGGTCAACATGTAGAATTGATTCTTGAAGTTCCCCAAGGAAAACAGGTCAAAATTGGTGACCAATATATTTTAGATGAGAAGAATATCAATTCTACTTTATTCAATTTTAGTTCGGCATTTATTAACAGTGGTGGAGAATTTAGCATCAATTAATCATAACAATTTTATACGAATTTGTTAAATATGTAACCAGCCTATAATCCACTGATAATCAAACGCTTTTTTCGCTAGATTAGCTGCTTAATATTTCACGCAATAGTATTTGCAAGTGAAATATTAAAGAAACTTAAGTAACTATAACTATGAAAAAAGGACTATTACTTTTTGCGGTAACTGCCGCTTGCTTCTCCTTTGGTCAACAAAGCCAAAGATCAACTACACCAAGAATTGCAGAGGCTCCATCCGGATCTAAAGTTGCATTCAATGAAAACCAACCAAAAACATTATTATGTAGGGATACACTTCGTTACCCTTTATTAAAAGAGCAACAATTAGGTGCCCCTGCTGCTTTTTATCGTTGGCAATTATGGCGTTCAGACAATGAAGCGATTTCACAAACTTATATTGGTGGAACTACAAGTGTTTCCATAAGTGGAATTGAATTTTATGGTTCAGTTACAAATGCTACGGGTTACGCAGGTCCATCAACTGTAACGGTGCGAGCATCAATATATTCTGTTAATGGTACTTTTACCCCACAAACACAGTTAGCAACAGGAACTGTTTCTATTACAGGAACAACTGGTGGTTATAGATATGTTAACTTCGGAACAGCTGTTAATGTTACAGGAAACTATGCTGTAGTTATTGAGCCAACAACCACAAGTGGTATTATCGACATTTGGGTGAATGATATAGCTGCCGGACAACAACGTGACGAAAATCTTTCCCGATGGAAATCAACTTACTACACTTGTTCTGCAGGAGCA
>JBFHIN010000406.1:0-2198 GCA_041596415.1 Crocinitomicaceae bacterium
AGCTTTAGTAGATGGAGGGGGAATGCATTTAATAACTTGGGGTACAATTACATCATCAACTATTTCCGGAAATAATGCAAATGTTGGAGGTGCGATGTTGATGGGTATTTATGACTTAAATTTGAATTCATTGACAATCTCAGGTAATACAACTACTACCGGAGCGGATATTAGAGATTTTGGAAGTGCTTCGCATACAATAAAAAACAGCATTTTAGATTGTTCTTTTGAGCAAACTAGTCCAGGTATGATAACTTCACTTGGTAATAACGTTTGTTCAAACACTAGTATGTCGGCCATTTTAATTCAGCCTTCTGATCTTAATAATACAGATCCTATGTTGGGTCCTTTGCAAAACAACGGTGGCGCTACATTAACACATGCACCATTGTGTGGAAGTCCATGTATCAATACCGGTGCAGTAGATGCGCCGACATTTGATCAAATAGGAAATGCACGTGATGGGCAAGCTGATCGAGGCGCTTATGAATTTCAGACGATCATTATTGATGTTACAGCCCAGCCTATTGCCACTACGGTATGTAAAAACGCTTCTTCTCAGTTTGAAGTATCAGCAACCGGAGTTGATTCCTATGAATGGCAAGAAAGCACTGATGGTGGAAGCAACTGGATGAGTTTATCTGATAATGCGACCTATTCCAATACATCGACTTCTAATTTGACAATCACATCGAGTGCTCCTGGGATGAATGGTAATCTATATCGCTGTATTTTAACAGGTCAATGTGGTACTCTATTAACTTCAGATGAGGTCTTATTGAGCATACAACAGATCGATGTTACAACAAGTTTAAGTGGTATCACAATTTCGGCAAATGAAAGTAATGCAACAAGCTATCAATGGATAACTTGTTCGGATAATTTGCCAATATCAGGTGAAATAGGACAGTCATTTACACCAAGTGCCAATGGTAGTTATGCTGTAATCATCAACAAAGACGGTTGTCAAGACACTTCTGAGTGTGTTTTGATCAACGATGTAGGCATTACTGAAACAACAGCTTATTTCAATACAGCGGTTTATCCTAATCCTGTTACTGATGTTTTTGTCATTTCTTTGGGAGAGCATGTTGAAGAACTGACTTATAGTGTATATGACATGAATGGTAAAAAGATACTAGAAGGTTCAGCACTTAACGTTCAAAAACTCAAAGTACCTTTTGATGCGATGAGCGGTGTTTATATCCTGGACATTAGAAGCAATGATCATCTCCTTGCTAAAGTAAGAATCGTTAAAAATTAATAAGATTAAAAGGGACAGCGAGAGCTGTCCCTTTTACTTTATCGGAAATTTATAAACCGGTCACATAATTCACTTTCAGTGTTGTTTTATCACCCCGCTTGTACAAGAGCTTCAAGTAGTCTCTAGCTGGTTCATTTCTAAGTTACCACGAGATCAATCTTTAAACACATCTTTATTAGAAAAGTTCATCAGTAACTTAATCCAGATGAGCCCAATTAATCCATAAAAAACCAAGGTGGTAAATATCGTAAAGGCTTGTATTTGTTTGGCTTCATTTTTACCGATGGATCTACCCGTGTTACAAATGACGTCCGCATTGTAAATTAATACAGTAGACAGTATGGACAACGCAATTGAAAGAAGAATTGCCATAACTGCTCCTTGACAAAAATTGTCAATTCTTTCATCAGTTGTTAACTGTTGGTTGTTTTCAAAGAAGTGTTTAAAAAGAGTTAGGTTCCTCATGTTAGTTTAATTAAGAAATTGGTAATAGTGTAAAAGTGATGTTCTTTCAGTTTAACAAAAATGCGCTGCGGCATTCCTACGCCCTTTTTTTTATGTGCCGCACAGCGCATTTTTGTCATGTTAGGTTTAGTTGTTGGGTAGGAATTAATATCGTTTTCATTTGTATTTATATATCTCCTCAAACTTCTTCTTCACACAGAAAGTTTAGACGTCGACATAAACCATTCTAGTTGTGAAGTTTTGCTTTGGTAAAATTCGGAAATGAAAGGGGAAATGAGCTGAAAAATTGGAAGAAACTACAAGTTCTCCTATTTTTTTTTAGTTCTGAGTGGGTTGTAAATCGCTGAAAATAAGAAGTTTATTTAGTTGCACTTCTTTTATCCTTTTATCCAACGGATTTTTGGTTTCTAGAATAGTTTCTTCAGATTTTAAGCCGCTGACTGTGCTTAATTTGAATTTTAATTGTTTG
>JBFHIN010000407.1:0-2196 GCA_041596415.1 Crocinitomicaceae bacterium
GAGATCGCCGACATGCCTAAACCGATCAGGGTTGAAGTGTCCTGCGTAGTATAACCCATAAAATTCCGATGCAACTTCTTGGCAGTAAAGGCTTTGGCGAGTTCGTCATCCGGCAGGGCAAAATGATCCATACCAATTTCCAAGTAACCTGCATCCAAGAGCATCGCTTTTGCACATTCATAGAGTGCTCTCTTCTCATCATCTTGGGGTAGATCATTTTCATCAAAACCTCTTTGCCCATTTCCTTTGATCCATGGCACATGAGCGTAACTGTACAAAGAGATCCTTTCCGGTTTTAGCTGGATCGTTTTCTTTACCGTATCAACAATGGCGTTCATGTCCTGTTTAGGTAAACCATAGACTAAATCATGGGAGATCGAAGTATAGCCAATATTCTTCGCTGTTTCATGCACCTGCTTTACTTGATCGAATGATTGAATGCGATGAATGGCTTTTTGAACGATCGGATCATAATCCTGAATTCCTAAACTTAATCTTCTAAATCCATATGAAAAAAGAACTTTTAAGTGTTCATCCGTAGTATTGTTGGGATGCGCCTCGAAACTCAATGCACATTCATTAGGATCAGGAATTTGATTGTCAAATAAATGGTTCAGCAATCTACTGAGTTCTTCCATAGAGAAAAACGTAGGTGTTCCACCACCAAGATGCAGTTCTTTGATATTTGGTGCATAAGGAAGCACCGATTTATATATTTCGAATTCTTTGATCAGAGCAGTTATATAAGGCGCTTCGTGGTTGTGATTTTTCGTAATGTATTTATGGCAGCCACAGAAAGTGCATAAACTCTCACAAAAAGGCAAATGCAGGTACAGACTAATGTTTTGGCTACTAAAGTGCTCGCAAATCTGAAGGATCGATTCCGTCCAGTTGTTTAAGGTGAAATTTTCTGTTTTCCACAAAGGAACACTAGGGTAAGAGGTGTATCTTGGACCTGAAGTGTTGTATTTTTCAATTAGTTGCTTGAGTCTATTTGTTCTCATAAGGCAAAAGTACACGGACAAATACCCTTAAAAAATGACCTGCGTCAACTTTGTTTAACTTTAGCATTATTGTAACTTTGTACAGTTATTTGGGAACTATGCTCGATAAATCGCATAAACATGTAAGTTGTACTACTTGTGGTGCACGAAAGAACTCGCTCTTTGGTACTTTTTGTGACCATGAGTTGATTGATCTTGAGGAAAATAAGTCGTGTGCTTATTACAAAAAGAGTCAGCCACTTTTTCTTGAAGGCAGTTTCCCGCGTGGTGTTTTTTGTCTGAATCAAGGTAAAGTGAAGGTGTTTGCCCGGGGAGACGAAGGAAAGGAACAGATCATACACATTGCAAAAGAAGGTGAGGTCATCGGTTTTCGCGCCATGTTCAGTGGAGAACCCTATAAAGTTTCCGCTTCTACCTTGGAAGAGAGCAATATTTGTTTTATTGCCAAAGAGGATTTCTTAAATATGATTGATGCGAACCCACAATTGAGGGATGGTATTATGAAAGAATTATCCAAGGAATTGGGTGAGAGGGCAATTTTCATAACTAACTTGGCTCAAAAAACGGTACGCGAAAGATTGGCTTTTGCACTATGTGTTTTAGGTGATATCTACAAAGATGAATACATCAACTTGACGCGTGAAGACCTAGCCAATTTCGTTGGCACTGCCACAGAGACCTTAATTCGTTTGTTGAAGGATTTCAAAGATGAATCTCTTATCGAGATCCACACCCGAAAAATTGAAATACTTGATCTTAATCGCTTGTTGAATATCGCCGGTAAATAGAGTTACCAGATTGCTTCCGGATATTTATTCGTCAGGAATTGCATTTCTCCCAATATATATCCCATCTGCTCGGTGTGAACACCTTTTTTGCCTGTAGCCGGTTTGAAATGAACATCGGGTATATTGAGTTTCGCGATAAAAAAGATCTCTTTTACTTTTTCGAACCACTGTTGCTTTACTTTTTCCAGATTAGGGGCTAAACCAATTCGTAACATTTCGGTGTCGGCCTCCGAAGCGACAAACAGTTCGTTCGTAAAAGGCCATAGTTTTTCAATAGCGGCCACAGTTCTATTATGTGCTTCTTGGGTTCCATCTCCTAAACGAACGATCCATTCAGAACTTCTTTTCAAGTGGTAAGTCACCTCTTTTAAAGATTTTGTGGCAATGGACGAAAGAAAATTATC
>JBFHIN010000408.1:0-2195 GCA_041596415.1 Crocinitomicaceae bacterium
CCATTTTTATTTTTAGGAAAAAAAGGAATGAAAGCTTGGGCGAGTGCAATTATCGGTTTTGCACTGTTGTTCATGGGCTTGAGTGAATTGAAAGATGCAGTTCCAACGCTTTCTGAAAATTCTGCTTTAGTTCAATTTTTTATTGACTATAAGGATATTCCATTTCTTAGTACTGTACTTTTTGTCCTTTTAGGAACTTTAGTGACCATTATTATTCAGTCGTCGTCTGCTGCCATGGCTTTAACTATGACGCTTGTAGCAGGTGGGATCGTTCCTTTTGAAGTTGCCGCCGCCATGATACTTGGTGAAAATATTGGTACAACAATAACCGCAGAGTTGGCTTCAACAATTGGAAATGTTCATGCTAAAAGATCCGCAAGAATTCATTCCATGTTCAATTTAATAGGGGTCACATGGGCCATTATAATTTTTCCTGTTTTTTTAAGTGGAATAGCATGGCTAATGGAAACCCTTCATTGGGGTGATCCGTTTAATAATCCGGCACAAGCAGCTAATACTGGTTTAGCAATATTTCATACAGTTTTTAATACATTAAACGTATTAATTCTCATCTGGTTTGTTCCGCAGTTGGTCAGACTGGCTGAAAGAACAGTTAAAAGTAGAGGTTCAGCAGATGAAGTATTTCATTTGGAATACATCGGAACAGGAATCATGGCAACTCCAGATTTATCGTTACTTGAAGCAAAAAAGGAGATTGCTCGCTTCGGGAAACTTACCGTTCGCATGTCAAAGTTCACTCAATCCTTAATTTTTGAACGAAACAGTAAAGAGCAGAAATTGCTTCTTGAAAGAATTGCTAAATATGAAGATATTACGGATCGAATTGAGATCGAAGTGGCGAATTATTTGAGTAAAATTTCTGAGGGAGAATTATCCGAAGAAACGGCACGTAGAATTCGGGGAATGAACAGCATAGTAAACGATCTGGAGCGTGTAGGGGATATTTATTACCAAATGTCCAAAACTATAGAACGCAAGGAGGAAGAAAAGATTTGGTTTACTCCTGAGCAGCGTAACAACATCAAAGAAATGTTTGAGCTTGTTGATACTGCTTTGGATATCATGTACGATAATTTGTTGGCTCATCAGGATGGTGTGATAATCCAACCTGCCAAGGAAGCAGAACAAAGGATAAATGCTAAAAGGGATGAGTTAAGACGTGACTACCTTGAAAATGTATCAGATAGTCAAAACTTCAATATTAAAGCGGGCATTATTTACAATGATTTATTTTCTTCATTGGAGAAAATTGGGGATCATGTAATTAACGTCACCGAAGCAATTGTCGGAGAAATTTAATAATCCAGAAACAGTTTTTTATTTCGCCATCTTTAATCCTAATGAACTTTTCAGAGAATCGTGATACGTTTTACTTACGTTGATCGAATGATTATCAATTTCGACAGTGTTTCCGTTCACGCATTCGATGGCATTAAGATTTACAATGTAAGATCTGTGTACCCTCATGAAATTAGAAGGTAGCTTCTTTAAAATTCCATCCATGGATGAGTATAACATGATTCTTTTTCCTTTGGTATGAATGTTCACGTATTCACTGGAAGACTGAATGAATTGAATGTCTGAGATCTGAACCTTTTGATAGACACCTTTATCTTTAATGAATAGGTAATTATTACCTTCAGAACTCTGGCTTTCGGTAGATATTCGCGTCATGGTCCTATTCACTGACCTACTAAATCTAGCAAATGAAATAGGCTTCAATAAATAATCCGATACCTCAAGATTAAAACCATTGATGGCATATCGCTCCTCTGAGGAAATCAAAATAATATTTGCTTCGGGTTTAAATTGCTCCACAAATTCGACACCATTCATCCCAGGAAGTTCAACATCCAAGAAGATTATGTCGAGATGATGTGAATTAATGAAAGATATAGCGCTCGTTGCAGAATCAAATTCACCAATTAATTCTAAATTCTCCACTTTGTCAATGTACTGAGACAATAAATGTCTCTGTACAGGATCGTCATCTATAATTATGCAATGCATACGCAGCTATTTTAGTTGTTTACATCGATGAATTTACGGATATTTTAGATAAATTAAAAGTTTTTATGGATAAAATAAATGACTTCATTGAAACGCTGAAAAAAAAGTGTCATTGGTTGAAATAATTTCGACATTGGCAGTTAAAGGCTTATTATTGAATTTAA
>JBFHIN010000409.1:0-2192 GCA_041596415.1 Crocinitomicaceae bacterium
CAGATTAAGTTCTTATTAAAACTTGATAAAAAAGAATCGAATCTTTTACGTCAATATTTGAAAATTTCTTCGGGTAAAGGACATCTAGATTCAGATTTTGCGGTTATTTGGATCAAAGTATTTGCATATCCACTTATCACCACCGATAATTGTGCAATAGTGTATTCAAGCAATTTGGTTTTGCAAAGTTCTAAAAACTATGTGAAGCATATCTATTTTGAAACACACGGTTATGTTCGTGAGTTATTCTCTCCTCCGCGAGCTTGATTTATAATGCCAAATTATAAATAGATAAAAAACTTAATACGAATAATCATGAAAAAAATTAGTTTATTGGTGTTAGGGTTATTTGCTATGCTTCAAGTTTTGGGGCAATCAATAACTCTCATCAATCAAAATACGCAACAACCTATTGAGAATGTTGTAATAGTCCTTATGGATAACAAACAAGAATTAGGTAAAACGAATTCCAAGGGTATTTTTGTTTTACCATCACTTAACGAGACGAGTAAAATAGGATTTTACCATAACATGTATGTGTTTAATGAAGTGACAATTCAGCAACTTAAAGAGCAAAATAATAAAGTTTATCTTCTTGAAAACATACATTCTCTTGAAGAGGTGGTTGTTTCGGCAAGTAAGTTTGAAGAAAAAAGAAAAGATGTTGCTCAAAAAATTCAAGTTTTGAGGGCTAGTGAAATACAGACCATGAATCAATCTTCAACAGCAGATGTGCTAATGAATTCTGGAAATGTGTTTGTTCAAAAAAGCCAGTTGGGTGGTGGAAGTCCAATAATAAGAGGGTTTGAAACGAATAAAGTTCTCTTAGTAATTGATGGAGTACGTATGAATAATGCAATTTATAGAGGTGGGCATTTGCAAAACGTGATCACCCTTGATAATTCCATTTTAGAAAGAACAGAAATTGTTTTTGGACCCGGATCTGTGGTTTATGGATCTGATGCACTGGGTGGGGTAATGTCGTTTACAACGAAAAACCCTTTATTATCAAGTGACGAAAAAACAAAAGTCAAATCAGGAGCTTATGTGCGTTATATGTCTGCTGTTTCAGGATATGCTGCTCATGCAGATGTTTCTCTTGGGAAAAAAAGGTTTGGATCTTTAACATCTTTTACTTTCACGAATTTCGACGATTTGCGTCAAGGTGCCGTACGTAATCCATTTTATGGAAGTTTTGGTGCTAGAAATTGGTATGTTGAGAGAATTAATGGTATAGATTCTATGATTGTAAATAAGGACACGAATTTACAGGTCGGATCTGGGTATACCCAATATGATATACTTCAAAAATTCATGTATCAGCAAAATGAGTACACTAGTCATTTGATTAATATTCAAT
The DNA here is from genome assembly GCA_041596415.1 of Crocinitomicaceae bacterium. Taxonomy (GTDB): domain Bacteria; phylum Bacteroidota; class Bacteroidia; order Flavobacteriales_D; family Crocinitomicaceae; genus M0103. The sequence goes on from JBFHIN010000409.1 coordinate 1,361, forward strand.
ATTCTACATCATCCAATATAGATCGATACGATCGTCTGACGCTTTTAGGAAGCAACGGTAAACCAAGATTTGCGGAATGGTATTATGGGCCCCAGAAAAGATTGTTATCAAGTTACACACTTACAAACAATAGGGCAAACAGGTTTTACAATCACTCCCGCCTAATTGCTGCATATCAGTTTATAGAAGAAAGCCGAATTGACAGACGATTTAAAAAAGATTTTAGAAATCACAGGATAGAAAAATTGGATATTTTATCGTTGAATATTGATTTCGATAAAAAAATCAATTCTCATGAAATTAGATATGGAGCGGAGGGATATACGAATATGGTTCGTTCTACAGCATTTACTGAAAACATTGTTGTAGACACTGTTGGATCATTGAGCACTAGATATCCAGATGGAGGATCTGAAATGAAGGCTTTTGCATTGTATGGAACTCATACGTGGGAAATAAATCAAAAATTGATTTTAAATGACGGTCTACGCTTTTCTCATGTTGTATTGGATGCCGATTTTCAGAGCAAACAATTTTTTCCTTTTCCTTTTTCTAGCGTGAATCAATCCAACAGTGCAATTAATGGCAATGTAGGGTTGATCTATATGCCGGGAGCAGATTGGAGATTTACCATTAATGCATCCTCAGGATTTAGAGCGCCCAATGTAGATGACTTGAGTAAAGTATTTGAGTCGGTTCCAGGTAGTGTTATTGTACCGAATCCTGAATTAAAACCTGAATTTACGTACAATGGAGAATTAGGGATTTCTAAAAAATTCTTGTCGTTAATAACTGCCTCAGTTACGGGTTATTATACGTTATACAATAATGC
>JBFHIN010000410.1:0-2190 GCA_041596415.1 Crocinitomicaceae bacterium
CCGCTGTTGTCGATATCTACATGATTAAAATCAGCACATTCACTGTTGATTAACAGATCGTATTTCTTTTGTGTTCCACTTTGGGTGTAATAGATGGTAAGTTTTGATAAAGGATCATTTCCATTAAAATAAAATATCCCACCTGTTCCACTTGCCTGAGCACCATTGTTTACTTTGACATGAATGCCTTTGAAATAATTCAAGAAGTTTTCGTTGGATGCGAAGTTTGTTCCACCTGAAGCAGCTTCATTGATAAATTGTGTTCCTAACGAATTCTTGAGTCGGATTCTTAATTGTGTATCAACGGTGTCTGTACCGATAACTGTCACAGCCGAAGGATTGGGTGTAAACGTGCCAAACCCCGGTTCAACAAGATCGGAACCCGTTGTAGTTTTGGTCGTGAAAGCGTAATAAGTAGAATCAATGTGCAGACTTTGGCTCATTTCATAAACTTCAACAGTTTGAGGAGATAAATCACCATAATAACCGGCGTATTCGAGTCCTAAAACAACTGAATCGACAGTGATGGTCATAACATCTCCAAAATTTGGATTTACTCCTGATAATCTTAATTGCGTATAAAATCCTGCTTTTACCGTACCAAATTTGGGATCGTTATATGACCCCAGAAGAGAATAAGCAGGATTATCCGTAATGACGGAATCATCTATTATAGTAAAGGTTGTTAAAGCGAAGGTGTCTACCTGTGCTCCTTGTAATAAACTGTTCGGATCCAACTCATTTTCACCAACTTTACTCTCCTTTTTCTTACACGATACGGCAACAAAAATTAAAAGCAAAAAAGTAGCGGAAAGTTGAATAACCCTCCGCCACTGCTTATCATGTCTTATATTCATTTTATATGAGTACAGTTTCTTCAATTACTTTGTTAAAAAATTCAGACATTACTTTGGCCTGATTTTCCTCCGGTACATATTCTTGCTTCAAACAACTTGCTTCATCAAAAATGTTTTGCATTTCAGGAGAAAGCGATTCACTAGCAACGCTTATTCCGTCCGAATATTTCGTTATAACGCGAATAATGTTTTCGTAACTTGTGTCGCCAAGTTGGTCAACAATCTCGCTGTCAAACCCATCAAATTTAAGTTTATCTGGAAATCTGCTGTCCCAATTTTTGTTAAACCCATCTTCATAGAAACTGTAAACAACCTTAGTGTCGGCAAAATGCGGATCCTTGTTGTACAATTTTTTAACGTACAAGGGCATAAGTGCAGTCATCCAGCCATGACAATGAATTACATCCGGTTGCCATCCAAGCTTTTTGACAGTTTCAAGAACACCGCGACAAAAGAACATTGATCTCTCATCATTGTCCTCATAATAATTGCCTTTATCATCGGCATAAGCATTCTTACGCTTGAAATATTCATCATTATCGATGAAGTATACCTGCATTCTAGCAGAAGCGATCGAAGCCACCTTAATTATCAAGGGATGATCGTTATCATCTATGATTAAGTTCATTCCCGAAAGTCTAATGACTTCATGAAGTTGATGCCTCCTTTCGTTGATAGTACCAAAACGAGGGGTGAAGACGCGAATCTCCTTTCCTAATTCCTGAATTGCTTGAGGAAGTCTTCTTGAGGTTGTTGAGATTTCGGATTTCGGTGAGAAGGGGGATATTTCTTGCGAAACAAATAGTATTTTCTTTTTCTCCATGAACTTAATTATCATAAAAATATGTACAAAATTACAAAAAATATTGCGGAACTTCAAGAAAAAGAGATAGATTTGTCGATTCGGCTTTTTTATATCGAGACATTTTATGGACGTTTTTTACACCGCTGAATCCTTACAGAAGAAACTGGAATCTTTAAAATTGAGCGGTGATAGGATCGGCTTTGTTCCAACCATGGGTGCGCTGCATGAGGGACATTTGAAATTGGTGGAGAAGGCGGCAGCAGAAAACGATCACGTGGTGGTAAGTATTTTCGTGAATCCAACACAATTCAATAACGCCGAAGATTTAAAAAAATATCCCAGAACCCTTGAAGCAGATATCGCATTACTGTCAGAAGTAAATAATGTCTTGGTTTTCGCTCCTGATAAAAATGAAATATATCCGGAAAATGATCATTTCGATCATTTCGACTTTAGAGGAAAGGACAAAATCATGGAAGGCGAGTTCAGACCCGGACACTTTCAAGGTGTTGTTCATGTGGTGTACAA
>JBFHIN010000411.1:0-2172 GCA_041596415.1 Crocinitomicaceae bacterium
GCTAGTGATGTGCCGATAAGTAAAGGCCCACCCAATGTGCCCATTGGAGCATGAATATGTCGAACATTGTCGTTACGGAAAGTGAGATCAAAATTGTAAAGGATACCAAATTTGTTATGAATGAATATGTCGGCACTCAATCCGTAACTTTGATAGATGCTGGAGTCTAAGATTCCCGCACTTCCTTTAGCGAAGAGATGCATTTTGTTGGCAGTAATCTGGCTTATACCGAACGATGAAATACTTAAAAAAAAGCAAATAACGATTGTTTTCATCTAAAGGTCTTAGTCGCAAATCCTTCCTTTGTGTTTGTCATTGTGGAAATGTGCATCCAATTGCTTCATCTCTTCCAGGAGGGCGGATGATGGAGGGACGGATTGTAAGCTTCTCAGGTCGGGCTGACCTGCATCGACCCATGCAGTATACCACACTGATCCCACAGAAATGATAGCAGCACGCATTCTTCTTTCCACCATACCGTTCATTCTTCGGTGATATTCTTGGGAAAATTCTTTTGAATAGACAGGGATGGTCACGTTGCCGCGTTGTTCAAAGCTATATTTCTTGTCTGTCGGAAATTCGCTGGTCAATTCTTTTTCTATGCGCAATACGGAGTCCAATGCGTTATGTGAGCCGCGAACAGCTTCCCAAGCAAGATCCAACACACTGTTTACGTAAACGCCTTTTCCTACAAAAAAGTCGTATGACTCAGCGTTGATCTCTACCAAACGACTTTCCCACAAACCGTGAATGCCTTTCTGATTGGTCATCTGACCATTGTAATTCTCAGTGGTATGTAAGGGTACGTGTGCGTCAGCAATGTAATGTCCAATATCTGCAGAATATTTTAAGATGAGATCTACATTTTTGTTTTCAAAGGCCCGCTGGAGCTTCATTTTCATCACGTTGATGTGCCAGGGCACTATGCCGTAAGCCTGTAATGTGTCTTCTGTAAATTTTGCCACCGCATCATACCATTTTTTTGGCATGATCTGGAAAGGATCTTCTCCCGGTTTGTAGTAGTGATCTAAGTCTATGTAATGACACTGAGCTTCACCTTCAACAGCGTATCTTCTTTTATCGGGATCTACGGCGTGTTCTGTAAGATACTCGATGTGGTCCTTGTAAAACCCAAACATCTCCGGAGGCAAGGTGAAAACTGCAATTCTATTGATGCGTTTATGACCATAAAATCCCCACTTTTTTTGTGATTGATTTTGTGTTATTTTACTTGAAAGTAAGATCGGAACGATCAGTACTAAAAGCCATTTATAATTTAACCAATTTCCCATCTCTTAATATCGGAATAACATCTGTTTGATTTGGAGTAAGACAATACTTTATGTCCTCATTTAAGTTCAAATTCTTTAAACGCCTTCTGTGCGAACTTGACTTCAAATAGCCCATATAATTATCCTTAGCCGAAAGATACAAATATTTTGCCGCAATTGAAGAATCTTCTTCCGACGTAAATTGGCCTGTATTGATTAAGAAATCTGAAATTGCACCGGCGCAAATAGTGTCCTCAAGATTAAATTTATCCTGCCAACCCGAACAAAGGCACAGCACATTTTTATTTTGTTCACTTAACCATTGCGAAAGGGCAGCTAGGTTTAAAAAAGAACCTATTACCAATGTTTCTGCCTCCTTAGCCACATCAATGGACTTCGTTCCGTTCGTTGTCGTCAAAACAACTTCTTGATCTTTGAATTCTTCTTTCATGTAAGAAAAAGGGGAGTTTCCGAAATCGAAACCTTCCACGATCTGTCCTTTTCTTTCTGCGCCGGCCAAATATCCTTTTTGTTTATATTCCCATGCTTCCTCTACCGTGCGCACGGGAATAATAGATTTTATCCCATTGTCAAAAGCAGAGCAAATTGCTGAAGTCGCTCTTAGAACGTCAATAACAACTACAATTTCGAATTCGTCTTTAAAATAGACGTATTCTCCGGGTGTAAAACACACCTCTACACGTTTTCTTGTATCCATATTCGGCGCGAAGATACTTAATTTTAATACGTGCAGGAATCCTGCACGTTATGAAGTTTTTATTTTTGTTGACGCAGCAATTTTGCATCCGCAACGAACGTTCCGAATGGTAACAATGAAGCGATAAAAAGCAATCCAGACTTGCTTAAAGACCATTGTTTATCAAAGTGATTGATCAACAAA
>JBFHIN010000412.1:0-2163 GCA_041596415.1 Crocinitomicaceae bacterium
GGTGGAATCGGTATCTGGGCCCTTGGTTACGATAATGGATATACTGGTTTTTGGGACGCCATAGGTTCAACCTTAACAAATTGTTATGCAGATCCATGCTCGGGAACTATTCATGATTTCGGTGGGGCTTTCAAAAATTACTATAACAATGAAAATTATACGTGGACCATTGCACCTCCCAATGCAAGCTCTTTGACAATTAATTTTTCGCAATTTGACGTAGAAGCCAATTACGATTACTTATATATCTACGATGGAAGTTCTACTGCGGCAGCTCAAATCCCAGGCAGTCCTTTCAGTGGGACAACTAGTCCGGGAACATTTACGACGACCACAGGAGCTGTTACATTCAAATTTACTTCTGACATTTCAACCGTGAAACCGGGGTTTCAAGCAACTTATACCTGTAATCAAGATGATGTTGCTCCAACAACTGTTGTAAATGTGGCAGGTAATTGGCAAACTGCCGATTTTACAGCAAATTATACAGATAATGATAATTCTGCAGTTGCAGAAAAATTTAGTCTGGTAACCGATCACAATGGTACGCAAAGAACTGGTAACCGAAATTTGGGTTATTTATTTGAGGATTTTAGTCAAAACATTACGAATCAATGGTCGACAGGATTAGGAAGCTGGAATATTACTTCGGGATGGTTGAACCAGATTTCAGAATCGGAATCGAATACAGCTTGTAATTCCATTTTAACTCAGAATGCATCAACTAGCGTTTTGTACCATTGGAAAGGAAAAATAGGAGGGAGTGGAACCAATAGAAGAGCAGGGATACATTTCTTTGGTTCAGACGCCTCTTTGCCAAACCGTGGTAACAGTTATTTGGTTTACTGGCGAGTTGATACAGATAAGTGTCAGATCTACCGTGTTACGAACGATAATATTGTGTTGCAAACGAATGATGATGTAACGCTTGATCCGAATATTGAGTACGATTTCAAAATTGTTTATGATCCAAGCACAGGGGTCATAAAAGCATACATGAATAACGTATTAAGTTCAACATGGACCGATCCGTCACCTATTACTTCAGGATCAGTTCTCTCCATTAGAAGTGGAAATTGTACCTATAGTGTTGACGATTTTAAAGTATTTAAGTCAAGAAGTGCTTCAGAAAACATAAGCATTGGTTCGCCTGCTTCAATGGTGCGTTACCAAAACGTAAATCCTAATACGCCAAATTGTATATTATATTCGATCGTTCAGGATAATTCGAATAACTTCTCTTCAACGGGAAGTTTACCTGTAAATATAGATTGGACTACTCCTACCAATGTTATGGTAAATGATGGATTATCATCGGATGTTGCGGTTTTTGTTACTCCTAATGAGATCAGTGCGAACTGGACCAGCGCCACAGATCCGCATAGTGCCTTGAGCGAATATTTATTTGCTGTTGGTACAACTACCGGCGGTCAGGAAGTTTCGCCTTTTCAAACAGTAGGAACAGCAACAAGTTATACGAAAACAGGATTAAGTTTGACTTTGGGACAACAATATTTTGTAAGTATCAAAAGTAAGAATGGAGCAGGGTTAGAGTCTCCGATTCAGTCCTCTAACGGTCAGACTTTACAAGCAGCTTCATCACCACCAATTGCCAATTTTCAGTTGCAAAACTCATTGATTTGTTCGGGTGATTCACTATTACTGATCAATACTTCAACGGACGGTGTTTCTTATCAATGGTCGACTAACAATGGTGTAATAAACCAAACTACATCACAAAACACCTATTTGATTCCAACGGGCTCAGGAACCTATTCGGTAACGCTGATCGCAACAAATGCGGCTGGTTCATCGCAGATAACATTGGGTTTAAATATCAATGTTCAACCGGGGCCTGATGCGCAAGCAATACCTGACAATACTAACCTTGCTTTACCAAACGCTATTGTTTTGTTCTCCAATAATTCGTTGAACGCTGATAGCTATTTTTGGGATTTTGGTGATGGTACAACATCTACAGATAATAATCCTTGGCACCAGTACACAGCAGACGGAGTATATATCGCCATGTTGGTTGCTATGCGTGATGGTTGTTTGTCGGATACAACGTATTTTACCATTAATGTTGGTTTCGCCGGAAATGAAGACGTTTCTTTTGAAGATGTCAATGTGTTTCCAAATCCGTTTTCAACAGAAATTCAC
>JBFHIN010000413.1:0-2160 GCA_041596415.1 Crocinitomicaceae bacterium
AATATGAAGAATTTAAAACCAATCCATTTGTTGTTGGGGGGAAGCTTTATCATTTTCTCCATAACCTTATTGATCACGCTTTTTATTGACTATGAACTAATAAATTTTCCGGCGTGGGTAATTTTCGGTTTGCCTGTACTCACTGGTATTATATCCTATGCTGTCTTCTATTTTTTCATCAAACATTTTATAAATGACCGTTTGAAACTTTTGTATCGCTCCATACGGAAAGGAAAAATTACTAAGGAAAATGATATACAGTTCAAAATTACCGATGATATAATTGCCAATGCAGAACTCGAAACAAAAAAATGGACCGATGAAAGAAATAAAGAAATTTCTAGACTTAAGGAGCAAGAAGAATTTAGACGCGAGTTTCTGGGAAATTTAGCTCATGAATTAAAAACACCAATATTTGCCATTCAAGGATATATTCTAACATTGCTGGAAGGTGGCCTAGAGGATGAGAATGTAAATAGAAGATTTTTAGAAAGGGCTTCTAAAGCTACAGATCGGATGGTTAATATTATTGAAGATTTAGATCAAATCACAAAATTAGAAGTAAACGCCCTGCATCTTGATATCAAACCATTTGATATCCATGAATTGGTGAAGGAGATTTTTGACTCGTTAGAAACTAAAGCGCAGGAGAAAAATATTAAATTACAATTTGCGAAAGAATACTCCTCAATTTTTGTTCTAGGGGATAAAAGTAAAATTTCTCAAGTTCTTGTCAATTTGATCGTAAACTCAATTTTCTATGGAAAAGAAAACGGAACCACTACTGTTCGATTTTATACCATGGATGATTTGATAACTATTGAAGTATCTGACGATGGTCCCGGCATTGATGAACAATATTTATCTCGTCTGTTCGAGAGGTTCTACCGTGTTGAAAAAAGTAGAAATAGAAACGAGGGTGGTTCAGGATTAGGTTTGGCGATTGCAAAACACATAATTGAATCACACGGCCAGACTATTTCCGTTCGTAGTACTGTTGGTTTAGGTAGCACATTTTCCTTTAGTTTGGACAAAGCCAAAAATCAAAATCCTGGTTTATACTCCTCTAGGGGCGTGCAAATCAAGTAGCTATCTTGTTTTAATGTTCATCTGAAATAGTCAGTTATTCACACTCACAGCGTTCATAAATAAATCAACGCAACTTTTATTAAAACTGATCGTATATTGATGCAAATCAACCTATTGATGCTACGATCTATTGCGATAATATATTTTTGGATTGTTTTGATTTCAGGTATTCCTTCTGAAAATGTTGTAAGAGGAGTATTTGGAGTACAGGTTGGTGTGCAAGCAAATTCCCAAATGACGACGTTCGTTTGTTATATCAACAACGGAAGAAGCATTACCTATAAAAAATACATTTCCCAAAATGATTTTGTGAAATATGCTTCAGGATATTGGCCTAGTATATATAATCCTGAAAGAATAAATTATTTCGACTTATATAAAATAGATGCAGGAGTTATTGTAGATTCAGTTTCACGTCAAGTCACAACGTATTGCTCTCCATGTGATTCCCTCTGGAAAATTCGACATTCAACCTATCCATTCCAAGGCCGATATACTGAATATGGTTGGAGTCCTAATCTCTACAAACCTTCTTCTCAGCAAGAGATTTTTTTGTTTAATAACTATGGTATAAAAAGTATCGATGAACCATTTTTAGATAGTAATTTTTGGAAACTCCTATCTGACGTTCAAGATCCAGGTTGGATTAAAAAATATAAGACCCTCCGTTAGGATTATAAAATAGACAATTTATATCCCTATTTTTTTCAAGTCTCTAATCCTTTGATTTACCCAACTCGAATGCTGTTATTTAGATATTTCCGTCAATTTAGAGTTTACTCCCCATGCTATTTCGTCAATCTATATATATTTCTTCTTTTACATAAAACTTTATTAATATATATCTGTATTGCTACTGACTGATCGACTAACTCTCCCATCTGTCAGTTGACGGACGTTACCGTAGGCAAAGTAAAACGTTGAAAAAATTTCATGTATAAAAAAAGCCCCACTCTTTTGAAGTGGGGCTTTTATAAAAGTGGCGTCGACTTACTCTCCCACCCTCAAAAGGGCAGTACCATCAGCGCAAGCAGGCTTAACTTCTCTGTTCGGAATGGTAAGAGGTGGACC
>JBFHIN010000414.1:0-2133 GCA_041596415.1 Crocinitomicaceae bacterium
TCAACTGAACTTTTACACGACGTTACGGCTCATGCAGAAATCCAAGCGATTACGGCAGCCTCTGAGTTTTTAGGTGCGAAATATTTAACAGGTTGTACCCTTTACGTTACCCTTGAACCCTGTGTGATGTGTGCGGGCGCCTTGTACTGGTCTCAGATTGATAAAATTGTCTATGCAGCCAGAGACCCTAAGCGTGGTGCAGGTCGCTTTCAAAATCAACTTTATCATCCCAAAACATTATTGGTAAGTGGGGTTATGGAAAAGGAGTGTGGAAAATTGTTGACGGATTTTTTTAAGGCAAAAAGACCATTGAAAAAATAATTCAAAAATTTCAAGTGATTTAATTTTTTTATGTGCTCAATTTCAAATGGGAAATAAGCAAATATGAAACAGTTCTTATTTCAACAGCACAATAAGGTAATAGATGGCCGTTGCTAACAAAGCACTCACTGGGATGGTAAGTATCCACGCCCAAAGCAGATTTATAGTAACTCCCCAACGTACGGCGCTTAATCTTTTTGTGGCCCCCACTCCAATGATGGAACCGGTGATAGTGTGTGTTGTGGAAACCGGAATTCCCATCTGACTTACTGTAAACAAGGTTAATGCACCCGCTGTTTCAGCGCACACACCTTCCAAGGGAGTAACTTTGGTGATCTTTGTCCCCATGGTTTTTACAATTTTCCAGCCGCCCATGAGCGTACCTATACCAATCATGAAATAACAACCAAAGGAAATCCAAAAGGGCATGGTGTCTGAATGAACTTTCGATTTGATTTTATGTTCTTTCAACAATTCACCGTCCTTGACAAATTTTGAAAAAATGCCAGCGTGGGAATAATGCGTATTGAATTTCTTTTTATCGAAGATCAATTCATTGTTCTTGTCATCATAGATCTTGTCACCGTTGGTATAAACCATGAGATGGGAACCGTCTTCATATTCAGGCTTGAAGATCTGTTTTTTGCCCATTTTATCGTGATATTCTATTTGTACAAGTTCAGTAACAGTGAGGTATTTTGAATCGGAATGTTGCACCTTTCCTTCGCGTCCTAAGTTGGCATATACCATCAATGCCGCACAAATAATTCCCATTACTTTTTGTGAGTCTGCACCACCGTGTCCAAGTGAAAAAGCTGCGGATGAGAGCAATTGTAGTCGTTTGTGCATGTTTGATTCTTTCATGGCACTAGGACGTTTTCCGTGACGTATCTCGTACCAGATGTACACGAGAATAAAAAGAGCAATCATACCAACAACGATGTACATCATGATCGGTTTCATGTCCATATATTCGATCATGTATAACATCAAGTAAAATGTAATGACGGATAAGATCATGATCATTGCCATTTTTTTGAAAAAAGATCGGGAAATGGTGACCAGAGCAATAATGAAAGCTATGAAACCACCAATGAATGGCGCAAGGAAAATAAACAAAACTACTTTGAGGATTTCTGCGCTTTGGATAACGTCAAAACCGGCGTGTGCAACAGCAGCTCCGGCAAAACCGCCAATCAATGTGTGTGAAGATGAGGAAGGAATTCCCAACCACCAGGTAAGTAGGTTCCAAAAAGTGGCCGCCAATAAACCGGAGAGAATTACCCAGAGATCAATGGCGCTGTTGTCCACTGTTTTTGCGACAGTGTTTCCTACACTCATATCAAAAACCCAAAACGCCAGAATGTTGAAGGATGCCGCCCATACAACGGCTTGAAATGGCGTTAATACTTTAGTCGATACTACTGTTGCAATTGAGTTGGCTGCATCATGAAATCCATTGACCAGATCAAAAAGCAAGGCAATGACAATAACTACCATCAGTAAGGTGAACATACTTCTTTGTTTTGGTTTTAGATTGGCACTTGCAATTAAGCGTATTTAACAACGATGGATTCTATTACGTTTCCGGCGTCTTCACATTTATCGGTAATCAATTCAAGAAGTTGATACAATTCTCTTTTCTTGATGGTCTCTCTAAAGTCAGCATTGGATTCAAACAAACGCTCAATACTGATGTCAAATAGATCATCAGCCGCATTCTCGAAACTATTGATCTTGATTACACATTCAATGATTTTCTGCGTGTTCTTTAGGTTACGCAATTCTACCACGGCCGAGTTAACAGCAAGA
>JBFHIN010000415.1:0-2129 GCA_041596415.1 Crocinitomicaceae bacterium
GGCGCCCGCACACATCACACAGGGTTCAAGGGTAACGTAAAGGGTACAACCTGTTAAATATTTCGCACCTAAAAACTCAGAGGCTGCCGTAATCGCTTGGATTTCTGCATGAGCCGTAACGTCGTGTAAAAGTTCAGTTGAGTTGTGTGCTCGAGCGATCACTTGATTTCGTGCCACCACTACCGCACCAACTGGTACCTCATCACGATCCAATGCTTTTTCTGCCTCCAGATATGCTTGTCGCATGAAATATTCATCATTAAAGGGATTGATCATAATCCACAAAATAACAGAAAAGATAATGACACCTAGAAAATTTATTCGTTTATATTTTCATAATTTTACCCAACACCCATTTCTCAATAAGTGAAAACAATGCCACCCCCCCTGCAAAAAGGTGATCTTATTTATCTTACGGCACCAGCAAAATCGATTGACTCCGAATTTGTTACTTACGCCGTGAATGTATTGGAAAAAATGGGATTCACAACGCGCGTGAGTTCACATTGTTTGGGTCAGTACCATTATTTTTCAGGAACCGATGAACAACGCTTGATAGATATCCAAGAAGGGATTGATGATCCGAAAGTTAAAGCCATACTGTGTGTTCGGGGTGGATATGGTTGCATTCGGATTGTAGATCGCATTCAGTGGGCATCCATGCTAAGAAATCCTAAGTGGCTTATTGGCTTTAGCGATATTACCGTGTTTCATCAACGACTTCAACGTTTTGAAATCCCAAGCCTACATGCAACAATGCCTCTTAATTTCAAGGAAAATTCACAAGAAGCATTTTCCACCTTGTTGAGCGCCTTAAAAAACGAACCATATTCCATTGCTGCCCCTCCCTCAACATATAATAAGGTCGGTTCTGTTAAGGCTAAACTGGTTGGCGGTAACTTGAGCATACTTTATGGTTTAATGGGTACAGATGATCAGATAGATTATACCGATACAGTACTTTTTATTGAAGATCTTGCTGAACAGTTGTATCATTTGGATCGTATGTTTTACGCCTTTTCAAAAGCCGGAATTCTGGATAAGATCAAAGGTTTGATTGTTGGGGGTATGACTGACATGCAAGATACGGCTGTTCCTATTGGAAAAACGTATCAGGAAGTAATAACAGAACATTTTCAGTTCCGCAACATACCTATTGCCTTCGATTTTCCCGCCGGACACATCTCCGATAATCGCGCTTTGGTTTTAGGAAGTGTGGTCGACTTCAAGGTGGATGATCAAGGTTCGATGGTTCAATTTTTTAATGAGGTAAAACCATTAACTTCTTGATGGTGCGTAATTCTCCGTTTAAAATGGACACTATAAAGTTGCCTTCGCCAAGCTCATCCAGCACCAAAGGATCTAGTCCGTCAATTTTCCAAGTCCCCACATAGGTTCCAGATGCACTGTAAAGGGTGACTGTTGACCCCTCCGGTGCTAAAACATTTACTACGCCAAATGAAGGGTTAGGATAAACACTGACTTGTTGGTTTTCGACTATCCGTTTGGAAGCCGCTGCAACGACTTCATTTTCATTGGTCACAACGCCCACCTCTCCGCTCAATGGCGCTCCTGTTATATGAGTAGATTCTTGTGCCATTGCACAAATAGAGAAAATACTCAGCAACAAACTAAAAATAAATGCTTTCTTGCTCATAATGACGTTTTTAAGGATTGTTTCCAGTAAAACACCATTTATCGTTATTGGTTACATAGGGAAATAAGAACATAATAAATATTATATATAATCAGTCTAAATAAGAACTAAAGCGTTTTTGAGTTGTTGTAACTATTAAATTTGCGTTTCACTTTTATTTAAGAATACTTTTAACTATGAGTAAGTCTGCTATTTTAAAATCATCAATAGCCAAAAAATACTGGATGGCATTGACCGGTTTATTTTTGTGCTTGTTTCTCGTTGGTCACCTATTGGGTAACCTACAATTGATCATCAAAACAGGGGAAGAAGGAAAACTTGCCTTCAACCAATATGCCTATTTCATGACACACAATCCTTTTGTTAAGGTATTGTCGTACGTAACTTATTTCTCGATTTTGTTTCACGCAATCGACGGTATAATGCTTACGATACAAAACAAAAAAGCTCGTCCCATTAATTATGCATACAA
>JBFHIN010000416.1:0-2127 GCA_041596415.1 Crocinitomicaceae bacterium
AAATGAAGAGAATTATTGTATGGCTATTTATGAAGGCTTGGATAAAAATGGAAAAACAAAAAGAGATTTTGCGTTAGTGAATAATATTAGTGCTGCTGAATACTATAGGTTGAGTAATAAAGAACATAGAATAGAACATTCACTAGTTCCAAACCCTCATGACATATCTGGTTTGCAATTAAAATATATTCTTAAAAAAGGAATGATGGTATTAATGTATGATAAATCACCTGATGAAATTTGGGAATTATCAGATAAACAAAAACTTGCTCGATTGTATGAGATTACTCAATTAGATGTTGAAAAATATGCGGAAGTTAAATTACTTCATCATCAAGAGGCACGAGAAAAGAAGGAAATAACAAAATTTATGGGACTTAAAACAGGAATGAAAGGTGGTAAAAACATAGATAATTATAAACAATTTCCTTGGATAAAAATAGGTTATACAACTTTTGATTGTTTAGTTATAGGAATAGATTTTAACATAACTCCAACAGGTAAAATAGAAAAAGTTTAAAATCACTCATATACATTATATTCATTGGATGTATTTGAAAAAAATAAAAGATGCGAAAAAATATTGATTTATATAATACTCCCCAAAAATCGGACAGCGAGTTAAGATAAAGTATTAACTTTAAATTTTAATTTGTATGTCAACAACAAGAAGAAAATTCAGCAAAGAGTTTAAGGCCAAAGTGGTTCTTGAAGCATTAAAAGAGCGAGAGACTTTAGAAAGTTTAGCCAAGAAATATGAGTTGCAACCGGCTCAAATTTCCTTATGGAAATCCCAGGCAATGAGTAATTTTTCAGTTCTATTTTCAGGCGACAAACCTAAAGAAAAGAGAGACGATGTAGATGTTCAACAGTTGTATGCCCAAATAGGCAAGCTTCAAGTTCAGAACGACTTTCTAAAAAAAAAGTTGGAATGAAACCAAGAGAAGAAAGGTTAAGTTTGGTTGAGAAAAATCATACAAATTTGAGCGTTATAGAACAATGTGAGTTATTGACGATCCATCGAAGTGGTCTGTATTACAAACCATTATCGGAATCTAACTTGAATCTTGACATTATGAAAAGGCTTGACAAACAATATTTTACAACTCCCTTTTATGGTGTTTTGAGGTTAACGGCATTGCTTCGAAAAGAAGGTTATCCAATAAATGAAAAACGGGTAAGGCGTTTAATGCAACTGATTAATTGGAAAACAATTTATCGAGAACCACGCACAACGATTTCCCAAAAAGGAGATTATAAATACCCCTATTTATTAACCGGACTAAAGGTTGAAAGACCCAATCAGGTTTGGGCTATGGACATTACTTATATCCCCATGCGCCATGGTTTTATGTACCTTACAGCCATCATTGATTTGTATAGTAGATACGTTGTTCATTGGTCTTTATCAAATAGTATGACAGCAGAATGGTGTGCAGAAGTATTAAGAGCAGCCATAGAAAAACACGGCAAACCTGAGATTTTTAATACAGATCAAGGAAGTCAGTTTACCAGCGCCATATTTATTAACACATTAAAATCCAATGAAATAAAAATTTCGATGGATGGAAAAGGCAGAGCATTGGATAATATTTTCATTGAACGATTATGGAAAAGTGTAAAATATGAAAATGTATATTTAAATGTTTACGAAAATGGAGTAGATTTATACAAAGGTTTGAATGACTATTTTGAGTTTTACAACAAGCAACGGATACACCAATCACTAGATTATGAAACACCGGAAAAGATATATCAAAGAGCTGCCTAAAGCTAGAATAACTTTTTTTGACCTTTTTGGTAAAGGTCAAAAAGTTATTTCCAGCTACAGAAAGATGAAAAATTCATATCTTAACTTAAGCTAAATTCTGCCCGAAGATTGGGGAGTACTTTATAAACAAGTTGCCAACAATATGAAAAAAAGAACATCTACATACTTTTTAAACAACGCCAAATCAAATTTATTTTTCAATTCTAAACATGGAATAGGTTCTCCGTTTTCCAATTCTATTTCGGCATCGCACCGATAAACAATATGTAAAACCGTGTTATTATAGGCTTTATCGTTTTGATGCTGATGTCGATTCCAATCGGAAGCCAAAAGGTGCAACTCGGCGTTTCCGGCCC
>JBFHIN010000417.1:0-2115 GCA_041596415.1 Crocinitomicaceae bacterium
GAAAGATGATTTTGGAATGGGTATTCCGGGAGCGCTCGTTCAGAATTTGAATCAGGACCAACAAGTGTTAACAGATGTGAACGGACTTTTTGCAATTAGAGCTCAAGTAGGGGATTCACTGAAATTTGCCTTTCGCAACTACACAGTTGAATATCTCGTACTTAATCAACAGCACGTTGATAAAGGGATCGCTGTAAGTTTATTTAGTACCAGCAAAGAATTGGAAGAAGTGAATGTAGTGAACAAACGGTTGGCAAAATTTGACGTGGGTACAATGCCGCCGATCAAAGGTGTTCAGATTACAACCGGTACCAATGCGATCATAGAACTGGAAAATTTGAGTGGAGCAAAAGCAGCAGCCAATCCAAGAGAAATGTTCGCCAAAATTCCGGGCTTAAATATTTGGGAAAGCGATGGTGCAGGAATTCAAATTGGTATCGGTGGTAGAGGACTCAGCCCAAATCGCGCAGCCAATTTCAACACACGACAAAATGGGTATGATATCAGTGCCGACGCACTGGGATATCCTGAAAGTTATTATACACCACCATTTGAGGCATTAAAAGCTGTTGAGATCACAAGAGGATCCGCTTCTTTGCAGTTCGGTACGCAGTTTGGCGGGTTATTGAATTTTATTATCAAGGATCCGGCAGCGTCAACGCCATTGGAGTTCACTTCGCGCAACACCGTGGGAAGTTATGGTCTTGGAACGACTTTTAATCGCTTGAGTGGAAGCCATAACAAATGGGGATATCAGGTGTATCACCAATACAAATTTGGAAATGGATACCGCGATAATTCAACATTTGACCAACAACAGGCATTTGCTCAATTGAGCTATTTCATCAATGAAAAGATGAAAGTTAAACTGGAGGCTACTCACATGGATTACTTGGCCCAGCAGGCGGGTGGATTGACAGACGTACAATTTGACTTGGACCCAAGGAAAAGTTATCGCGATCGCAATTGGTTCAAGGTGAATTGGGATATGTTGGCATTACATTACGATTACGAGATCAATGCAAAAGCCTTGTTCAATGTGCGTGCATTCGGAATTAATTCGAGCCGTGAATCTTTGGGTTTTTTAGGAAAAATATCTCAGGCCGATCCCGGAGGAAACAGAGAAATGATCTCGGGTGAATTTTTAAATGGTGGGGTTGAAGCGCGTTATTTACAACGCTACACCATCTCAGAAACCAAGGAAATTAAAGGCGCTTTCTTACTTGGAGGACGCGCTTACAAGGGATTTACCACTTCAAAACAAGGAATGGCGTCTGATGCATCGGATGCAGATTTTCGTTTTTTGAATCCCAATGATCTGGAAAATTCAAATTTTAGTTTCCCCTCGAAGAATTTGGCGGCATTTGCAGAGAATATCCTGTTTTGCAAAAAATTGACTTTCAATTTCGGAATGCGTTATGAGTACTTGTTAAGCAGTGCCGAAGGATTTTACAAACGCTATAGTATTCACCCTCTGAATATGGATACCTTGGGCATTTACACCACCTATGATTCGAATCGAGTGGAAAGAAGTTTGCCTTTGTTCGGTGCCGGAATGTCGTATAAAATAAATGCAGCATCGACAATTTACACCAACTTTACGCAAAATTACAGAGCCGTAAATTTCACGGATATACGTGTAACTAATCCGAACGTTGTAGTCGATACATTGATCAATGACGAGCATGGTTTTACAGCAGAATTGGGTTTCCGAGGATTTAAAAACAAATTGTTGGTATACGATCTGGCTTTGTTTACGGTTTTTTACGGAGATAAGATAGGTCTGGCACCAAAACCGGGAACCGCCCTAAAAGAAAGAACGAACATCGGAAATGCCTTAAACTTGGGTGTAGAAGCTTTCGTTGAAATTGATTTGATCAGTATTTTCAAAGATTCAGCGAAATACAGCTTTAACCTTTTTGTCAATGCTGCTTACATTGATGCTCGATATGTATCATCAAAAGAACCCAATTATGTGGGAAAACAAGTGGAATATGTGAGTCCTTTGCTAGTGAAATCGGGAGTTAAATTCTCTTCTAATAAGTTTACAGCACAAATTCAAGGGTCTTACAATTCGGAGCAATATGCAGATGCATCTAACTCAGTTGTGCCTAC